>JAWXTS010000045.1:0-13794 GCA_044433305.1 Rikenellaceae bacterium
CTTTTGGAGCAAGTGGGCATTCAAGATAGGTGCTAATGCTAGCTTCTCATATAATAATAGCCCTAGGCGAGATGTGTATGCTTCTCAGTGCGCTGGAGGTCCAGCCTCGCTATGGAGGAAAGATGCTTTGTTGGGCATAAATTATAAAGACGAAAAGTGGCTAGATACTTTCCCCTTTGCCTATGGAGACGAGATGTTGTTTTTCTATAAGCTGTATGCAAATGGCGGTAAGTTGCTTGTGAGTTACTCTAGCGGCGCGGTTCATCTAGATGCTGGCACAGCTCGCAGCTCATATAATCATGATAAAGACAAGCTTACCAATAGGACGAAGATACAGTTCATACTATGGTGGCGCACGTCATTTAAGCGTAGAGACAAAAATATAGTCGCCCGCTTTTGGAGTCTGTTGAGCTATATGGTTCGCTTGCTACATAATTTTTTGCTACATTTGGTGTACTCGCTAATTACCTTGAGCATACGACCACTCGTGGCTTATTTCAAGGGTAACATATCTGGATATAAGTATGTCAAAAGCGAAGAATATAGGAAATTGCCTAATTTTATAATAAACAAAAAGTTATAGCAAGGATGAGAGTATTGCAGGTTATAACATCCCTTAGGATAGGTGGTGCCGAGAAGCTTATTGTCGAGATGGCTAAGCTCTATAAAGATAGAGGTTTGCAGGTCGATGTTCTGCTTTTTGATGGCTGTTCGACACCCCTAAAGCAAGAGCTTTTGGATGAGGGCTTCAATGTTTTTGAACTTTCTAAAGGGGGGAGCGTCTATAATCCATTGTTTATATTTAAGCTGATAAAATACCTTAAGGCCTACGATATAGTACATACGCATAATACAGCGTGCCAGTACTTTGTTGTTTTGGCAAAGCTGCTCTCATGCTCAAAATTGAAGCTTGTTACCACCGAGCATAACACAACGAATCGTCGTAGAGGTATGCTGGGCTTTAAGTATATTGATAGATTTGTCTATAATAGATATGATAAGATTATCGCTGTCTCAGATAAGAGTGCTTCCTTACTAAAGCAGTATCTTGGTGGCGAGTATGATATAATGGCCATTGCTAATGGTATAAACCTTACTAAATTTACGCAGGCCGAGCCTTTGTCGTATGCAGATATGGGGGTAGGGGCTGACTCTGTGGTTATTACTATGGTGGCAGGCTTTCGCGAGCAGAAAGACCAAGACACGGTGATTCGAGCTTTGGTAGAGCTGCCGACAGGTTATATATTGTGCTTGGTTGGAGATGGACCACGACGCGAGATATGCCAGAAGTTGGCAGTAGAACTTGGGGTCAGCGAGCGAGTAAACTTTATGGGTGTGCGTGGTGATGTGCCGTCGATTCTAAAATCTTCAGATGTTATTGTCATGTCTTCACACTGGGAGGGGCTTTCGTTGTCCAACCTTGAGGGTATGAGTGTGGGTAGGCCTTTTGTTGCAAGCCGTGTTAATGGTTTGGAAGAAATAACCTCTGGGGCAGGGGTTCTGTTCGAGCATCAAGATTATAAAGAATTAGCTGAGGTTGTAACCCGTCTGATGGATGATAAAGATTATTATGATGCAGTTGCAAAGAGCTGTCTTGAAAGAGCAAGCGACTACGATTTGAGCAAGACAGTGAATAGTTATATAGAAGTTTATGAAGAAGGTAATTAGGGTATCTACTGTTCCCATATCGTTGATTAGTCTTTTGAAGGGGCAGCTGAGAATGCTCTCAGAGCACTATAAGGTTATAGGGGTTTCGTCATCTGGTGAGAATCTTGAGGCACTAGCAGTGCAAGAGGGTATTGAGGTTAGTGCTGTTGACATGGAGCGTAAAATATCCATCTTTAGGGATTTGAAATCGCTGTTCAAGATGGTGGCCTTGTTGCGCAGAGAGAAACCCGATATGGTACACTCTATAACTCCTAAAGCAGGACTTATAAGTATGCTGTCTGCAAAGATTGCGGGTGTGCCAGTTCGTGTACACACATTCACAGGGCTTATATTTCCAACCTCAAAGGGCTTCAAGAAGAAACTGCTTATTCTTATGGATAGGTTAACTTGTTTGTGCGCCACTCATATCTATCCCGAAGGTCAGGGTGTTAAGAAGGACTTGCAAGATTACAAAATCACAAGTAAGCCACTTAATATAATTGCTAACGGTAATGTCAATGGTATTGACACTGTGCGTTTTAATCCAGATGGATTTGAAGGGCCTTCTCCTGATATTTTTCGCTTCTGCTTTGTAGGTCGCATGGTTGGTGATAAGGGCATAAATGAACTAATAGTTGCTTTTGAGAAACTAAATGCTAAGTATCCTCATACAGAACTTATTCTGGTTGGCCCTTATGAGTCTCATCTTGACCCGCTCTTACCATCTACTATTGATAAAATAAATAGTAATAAATCTATAAAGACTAAGGGTTATCAGAGCGATGTGCGTGGATTTCTAGCAAAATCTAATATCTTTGTATTTCCAAGCTATCGCGAGGGGTTTCCTAATGTCGTGCTTCAGGCAGGAGCAATGGGACTACCTCAGATAGTGACAGATATTAGTGGTTGTAACGAGATAATTGTTGAGGGGAAGAATGGTGTAATTATTCCGCCACAAGACTCTCAGGCCTTATACGATAAGATGGAGTATATGCTTGAGCATAGAGATGCTGTTGAGGCTATGGCCTCTTGTGCGCGAGAGATGATAGTGTCGAGGTATGAACAGAAATATCTTTGGGGTGAACTACTAAAAGAGTATAAAAAACTATTGGGCGAATAGATGTATAAATATTTTTTTAAACGTGTTATAGACTTCTGTGTGGCACTTACAGCCTTGCTGGTACTGCTTCCATTCTTGTTTATAGTGTGGGTATGGCTCACCATAGCAAATAAGGGAGCTGGGGCTTTGTTTTTTCAGCAGCGACCTGGTAAAGATGCTAAGGTCTTTAATATAATAAAGTTTAAGACGATGAGCGATGAGCGTGATGTTGAGGGTAACCTGTTGCCTGATGCCCATAGACTAACACGAGTAGGTCGCTTTGTGCGTTCAACATCTATCGACGAGTTGCCCCAGCTTGTCAACGTGCTCAAAGGGGATATGGCTCTTATAGGTCCTCGTCCGCTACTGGTACAGTACCTGCCTTTGTACAGTAATCAGCAGGCACGCCGCCATCAGGTACGCCCAGGAATCACGGGGTGGGCACAGGTTAATGGCCGCAACGCCATCAGCTGGACAAAGAAATTTGAGCTTGATGTATGGTATGTCGATAATTGTTCGCTAATGACAGACCTTAAGATAGTATTTACTACGCTCAAAAAGATAATTATTAAAGAAGGTATCTCATCACAGACATGCGCTACGATGGAATATTTTAATGGAGAAAACTAAGGATATGAAAAATATACTAATAACTTCATCAGGTAAAAGAGTGGGTTTGGTTAGGGCCTTTCAGGATACACTAAGAAAACATGATAGTTCAGCTAAGGTATTTACAGTAGATATGAATCCTGATATGGCACCTGCGTGTATTGTTTCAGATGGAGCATTTAGAGTAAATAGAGTGACTGACAGATTATATATTCCACAGCTATTAACAATATGTCAGCAGAATGATATTGCGGTAATTATACCTACGATAGATACAGAGCTATTGATCCTCTCTGAGAATAAAGAATATTTTGCAAAACATGGAATATCTGTCCTAGTGTCAGATTTTGATTTTATATCATCTTGTAGGGACAAACGCAAGACAAATGTATTATTTGAGAACCTAGGAGTTAGAATTCCAAGTGTTATTGATATTAATAAACCAACCTTTCCGATTTTTGCAAAACCTTATGACGGCTCGTTGAGTCAGGGTATTGTTCTGATTAATAGTGCTGACGAATTAACCATAGATATTATTAATAACCCCAAGTTAATGTTTATGGAGTATATAGACAAAAGTATTTATAAGGAGTTTACGGTTGATATGTATTATGGGAAGGACAATATTCTTAAATGTATTGTGCCTCGTGAAAGAATAGAGATTAGAGCTGGTGAAATAAATAAAGGATGCACTCGCAAGAACAAGGTTCAGAACGAGCTAAGAAAAATATTTAATCATATAGATGGCGTTGTTGGGGCGATATGTGTGCAAGTTTTTTTCTGTGAAGCTAGTGGCGATATTGTAGCCATAGAGATTAACCCACGTTTTGGGGGCGGCTATACAATGTCTTATGCCGCAAAGGCTAACTTTCCCGATATGATCGTTAGGGAGTATTTATTATTAGAAGATATTGAATTTGAAGATGATTGGGTTGATAATCAGATGATTCTTCGATATGATTGTGATTTGATCTGCTAAAAATACTATATTATGTTGTTGACTTTTATTATTCCATTGTATAATGCAGAGAAGTACATAACCCTATGAGTAATGAAATATAGATTAGTTGTTGTTTTCGATCTTGATGATACACTATATCAAGAAATTGATTATTTGAAATCAGCTTATAAGCATATTGCAGAACAAATTGCTCCAGACTATTGTGAGGACTTATATGCAAAGATGTTTAAATTATGGAGCCAAGGAGATGATGTTTTTGCCAATATAGAGTTGCTGTATCCTAATGAGACTAAACCTAGGCTGCTAAATACTTATAGAACGCATATGCCTAACATCTCAATAGAGCCTTCGATATTTGAAATGCTAATAGAATTTAAGAATAAAGGATACGTGCTTGGTATTGTAACTGATGGCCGAGCAGAGACACAGACAAATAAAATAGAGGCATTAGGACTAGATACATTGATAGATAAATCAAATATTTATATCTCTGAAGCTACTGGATTTACTAAACCAAATCCGTTTAGTTTCGTTGAATTTGAGCGTAGATTCCCTAATTGTAGTTACTATTACATCGGGGATAATGTGACTAAAGATTTTTTGGCTGCGAATACTTTAGGTTGGACAACTATTGGACTAAAGGATAGCGGTAATAATATACATAAGCATCCTGATAAGTTAGGCGAAGAGTTTGAGCCTAAGATTTGGATAGACGATTTAAGAGAATTAAATTCAATTATAAATAAAAATGAATAAACCTATATACTTGTGTCTTGCCCACATGGGGGGGGACGAGCAAAAATATATACAAGAGGCTTTTGATACCAACTGGGTGGTGCCACTAGGTCCTAATGTAAATGGATTTGAGCAAGACTTGCAGGACTATCTGGGCGAGGGAAAACCCGTGGTGGCTCTTTCGTCGGGCACGGCAGCCCTGCATCTGGCACTGATTCAGGCAGGGGTGACTCGCGGCGACGAGGTTATATGTCAGAGTTTTACCTTTTGCGCCTCGGCCAACCCGATTTGCTATCTGGGTGCTCAGCCTGTTTTTGTAGATAGTGACAAGGGGTCGTGGAACCTTTCGCCCGAGCTGCTAAAGGTGGCTATCGAGGATAGGCTTGCCCAAACGGGCAAACTCCCTAAAGCTATTATAGTTGTGCATTTATATGGCATGCCAGCAAAAATGGATAAAATTAGTCAAGTGGCTGATAATTACGGTATTACGATTATTGAGGATGCCGCCGAAGCATTGGGGTCAACATTTAATGGGCAAAAATGTGGTAATTTTGGAAAATTTGGAGTACTTTCGTTCAATGGAAATAAGATGATTACAACTTCTGGCGGTGGAGCACTAGTTTGTAGTGATGATATTAGTAAAAAACAAGCTATGTTTTATGCTACTCAGGCACGTGAAGACTTCCCTTATTACCAACATGAAAAGATAGGCTATAACTACCGTATGAGTAATATCTGCGCTGGTATAGGTCGTGGTCAGATGAATGTTCTTGATGAGCATGTAGCACATCATCACCATGTACACGAGCTATACAAGGCGGCCTTTGCTGATATTGAAGGTATTAGTCTTATGTCTAATTATGATAGTAAGGCCAGCTCAAACTATTGGCTCGCTACCATACTTATAGACGAAAAGGTTACAGGTTTTGATTATGAGCAGCTACGCCAAAAGTTAAGCACACAAGGTATAGAAACGCGCCCACTTTGGAAACCTCTACATCTTCAGCCTGTATTTGCTGATGCTCCCTCTTATGTGGATGGCACCAGCGAAGCGTTGTTTAATCAAGGTCTCTGCTTGCCTTCAGGCCCTTGTGTTAGTGACCAAGATGTTGAATTTATTATAAATGAGATAAAGAAAGAACTATGAAAATTTTGTTAAAGCATAATATTGTTTTTGCAGTAATATTGTTGATGGTGTCAAGTTGTGCCTCACAGAAAGACTTGTTGTATTTCCAAAATATACCTGATGGCTATACTCAGGAGATAGATCATAATTCGTATGAAGTTAAGATACAGCCAGACGATTTGATTTCTATTATGGTTACTTGCCATGACCCAGAACTTGCTCAGATGTTTAATATTCAAGCCACGGGCGTAGATGCCGCTAACTCTAGCATGTTGGGCTATCTGGTCTCAAAAGATGGATATATAAACTTTCCATACCTAGGTGATTTGAAAGTTGCAGGAATGACTCGCCCAGAGTTAACAGATTATCTTAGAGGTGAACTTAAAAGCAGAGGATATATAAATGACCCTACCGTAAGGGTTCAGTTTATGAATTTCCAAGTCTCAGTTATGGGTGAGGTTACAAGCCCCGGAACCTTCAGTATTGTTAGTGACAGGGTCACTATCTTTGATGCTTTGAGTCTAGCAGGTGATATGACAATATATGGTAAGCGTGATAATGTGAAAATCATACGAGAGGAAAATGGTATTCGCACAGTGTCTATCATTGATATGAGAGATGATAAGATACTCAATTCTCCTTACTACTACTTGCAGCAAAATGACGTGGTTTATGTCGAACCAAATAAGGCGAGAATGGGACAAAGTGAGATAAATCAGAATAGAACCATAGCTACATATACATCTATTCTGTCTGTTCTGTTGGCTGTTGTGGCCATCGTATTTTAACGCTTAACAAGACTCTAGATAAGAATAATTATACACCATTTAGAAATTAAGATAAACGTATGAAGAGAGATAACTTCGATAACTTAGATATTAGAAACAAACAACAATCACAGGACGACACTCTGTTGTCGGATATGTTCGCAATAGCCCTTCACAATAGATGGTGGTTTGTATTATCTGTGTTTGTCATGCTCGGCTTGGGTATTTTATACATCAAGACTACACTTAACATATATTCTCGTACAGCAACGGTGCTGGTTAAGGATGATAACAACGGAGGCAGCATGGGCGAGGCCGCCGCTTTCCAAGAGCTGTTTAATACTGGCGGTAGCTCGGTGCATAATGAGATGGGACTCTTTAGAAGTCGCCGTTTGATGTATCAGGTTGTCGATAGGCTCAACCTTGAAGTTAGTTATAAGGTGCGCAACCAGCTTCAAAACAACGAGTTATATACTTCGTCGCCTATCAAGGTTAACTTTGTTGATGTCATGCCTAATCAATCTGTGAAATTCACAGCTAGGATTGTGGACGACTCTCATGTTAGACTTTCAGAGTTGGTTTCTGGTGGTGTAGAGATTGCTGGTTCTAAGGATGTTCCTTTGGGAGATACGGTAAATACAGAAGTCGGTTCTTTTGTTATCTTGCCAACTCTTTTTATGAATAACACCTGCCATGGTAAGGATATCTTTGTTACAAGAATGTCTCCAACATCTGTGGCTATGGCTTACAATGCTAAGTTGTCTATTGCATTGGTAAATACAATGGCATCGCTGATAAATATATCTATTCTGGATGAAAATATTTTTAGAGCACAGGATGTTATCAATACCCTTATTGAGGTTTACCAAGATGATGCTATTGAGGATAAAAATGTAATTCTTACCAATACGGCCAGATTTATTGATGACCGCTTGGCTATTATAGAGAAAGACTTGCAGCTTATTGATGCTGAGATTGAGAGCTATAAGAGAACCAATAAGTTGACAGATATTGTTTCTGAGAGCGGCATGTACCTTGAGAATTATAGCCGACTAGATACTGAAGGATTGAGCATCACAAATCAAGTCACTATCTACGAATATATCAAAGATTACCTTCTCGACGAATCAAATATCTCTGAACTTATACCTGCAAATCTGGGTATGTCGGATGGCGGGGTTCAGGCTCTTATCTCGGAGTATAATGTTTTGTTGACCAAGCGAAATAAGCTTATCGAAAACAGTAGCGTCAACAACCCTCTTGTTGTTGATTTGCAGACTACACTTTCGGCCATGCGCTTGTCTATCATCAAGTCTGTGGATAATATGATTGCGGGTTTGAAGATTCAAGAGCGTAACTTTGCATTGAAGGAAAAAGAGAACCTAAGCAAGATAGCTGATGTTCCTACTCAGCAGAAATATATTATCAGCGTTCAGCGTCAGCAGAAGATTATTGAGGAGTTGTACCTTTATCTTCTTAACAAACGCGAAGAGAGCGAGCTTCAGCGTTCTATCACAGAGAGTAACTGTCGTATTGTCGATGTTGCCGAGGGTGCTATGGGCCCTGTGTCGCCTCGTAGATCTATGATTTACATGTTCTGTATCGCTATTGGATTGTTGATTCCTGCGGTGTGGTTGTATGTCAAAAATATGTTTAACAACTCTGTTGTTACGCGCAAAGATATTAAAGGTGCTGTTAGCATTCCTTTCTTGGGTGAGATTCCACTTGAAAAAGATATGGGTGAGGGTCATATTGTTGTGTCCGAGGGTAGTAGGGACTCTACTAGTGAGGCTCTGAAAATCCTTAGAGACAATATCGACTTTATGAATGTTAATCAAGATAAGGGCGGTAGAGTGCTTCAGTTGACCTCTTTCAACCCTGGTTCGGGCAAGACCTTTATCACTATAAACTTGGCTGCGAGTATGTCACTTGGTGGTGCCAAGGTTGTGATTCTTGACTTGGATATTCGTAAGGCTTCGTTGAGTAAGCGTGCTGGCATTGGAGTACATCAAATCGGTGTTTCTCAGTACCTAAATGGTAAGATAGATTCGATAGACCAGATTATACGTCCATTTGGACATAAGACAAGCTTCGATATTATTTCTTCTGGAGCGTTGCCGCCAAACCCTGCCGAGCTACTTAAAAGCGATAGACTTAACTTCTTGGTTGATGAGTTGAGAAAGAAATATGACTATGTCATTCTTGACAACCCTCCTCACGCCATTGTTGTTGATGCCACTATCTGTGCTCGCCTTTGCGACCAAACGATTTATATCATACGTTCTGGCCGCTTCGATAAACGTCTATTGTCAGATCTTCAGGAGTTGTATGATTCAAACAAGATGAAGAATATGAGTATCCTTCTTAATGGTGTGGACTACAAGAACAATAGCTACGGTTATGGTTACGGCTATGGCTATGGTTACGGCTACGGCTATGGCTACGGCAATAATGAAGACAAGAAGAAGAAAAAATCATTTGTAAAACGAATGCTCAAAAAAGTTAAGAAATAATGTTGTTCTTTAATCGAAAGCATAAACTTGTAGATACAAAATTCTTTGAGGGTTTTGTTGACTACCATAGTCATGTGCTGCCGGGTGTTGACGATGGCATCAAGGTTCAGGATGAGTCGCTTGATACACTTAGGTATTTTGAGGACTTGGGGTTGTCTAAATTGCACCTTACCCCTCATATCAATAGCGCGACGCCTGATGATATGAGCTTTATGGACAATGCTTTCGAGTCGTTAAAAGCTAACTACCAAGGAAATATAGAGTTGGTTTTGGCTGCTGAGTACATGATGGATTCGGGCTTTGAATCGAAGATAGCTCAGGGCCTTCGTTACCTTGATGGCTGCAATGTGCTTGTTGAGACTTCTTATATGGATGCTCCAAATAATCTGTTTGAGATACTTTATGAGGTTTCAGCCAGCGGCAACGTACCTGTTATTGCTCACCCCGAGCGTTATCTTTATATGCACCGCAGTGGCTATTCAGACCTTAAAGATAAGGGATGTGATTTTCAGCTCAACCTGTTGTCTCTGTCAGGATTCTATGGCCAGAGGGTTATGGACAACGCGCTATACATTCTTGAGCGTGGCATGTACAATGTTGCAGGTAGCGACCTTCACGATTTAGAAGTCTTTAAACGACGAGTCTCTAATATCAAGCTATCCTCAAAGCACATGGATATGCTCAACTCTTTGAAATAGAGGGGCTATAATGTATCTTGTCTATTAATTGTGTAGATAGAAAATTATAACTAAATTTGCTTATATAAACATGAAATCTTTTTTGCCTATGGAATAATACAAAAATCATAACAATAAGAAATTAAAGGTAGCAATCTTTTGGCTGTTAGCCACTTGCTTTACCATACTACATAAAAAGCGTTAGCTTTAATCTTGCTTTCTGAAACTTAGGAAATTTCAAAGCAGTCAAGAGTAAAGTGTAAACGCTCACGATTCTATCGTGGGCTTTACTCATATTTGACTGCATAGGTATCCTAAGACCTCAGAAAGCAAATAGAAGTATTGTCCCACGTTTTTTGTGTTTATCAATCTTGTAATCTGAGGGACTCAGAATAAATTTTTAAATACATATTATGAAAAAAAATATTTTTATTAACGGCATTGGTTGCCACATTGGTTTTTGCAGGTTGTTCAAAAGATGATGCTGGAAGCGGAATATCTGGAGGAACACCATATTCGGGTGAATTATTAGGAACTTGGGAGATAGTATACTCTGGTGATTGGAGTGAAAAATGGACTCTTTATAGTGATGGTAGTTTTTCTATCTATTATTCTGATGATGAAGAGTGGGAGCAAGATTTAGGCTTGTTTTATGTAAGTAATAATATTTTGGCCATTACATTTATGAAATGGAAAGATGCTGATGGAGCATTTGACTACAAAGAAGAAGAGGGTGATTATTATACAGAATATTATTATGTTGTTGATGTAACCTCAGAATATATAGAGATGGAATCTTTTGGCGGAAATGACGGTACAGTAGATTGGGGTTATGCCGAAGATAATTTAGAGGAAAATGGCACTATCTACTCTGGTCGTAAGTATTACAAAAAGTAATTAATATCTAAAAAAAGGCTTGGCGTCTTATTTGAATCAACTAGAATAAAAAAGAGCAATACTTTGCGGTAGAAATGCCGAGGTATTGCTCTTTTTGTTATTTTAAATCTCAAATATATTGAAACTGTAATTCCTGCTGTCCAGTGTGAGGAGCTTACCCTCTAGGGTTTGGCCATAGCCTATGGCTATCTTGAGGGCTTCGTTAGCCTCTATGGTTCCTATTAGGGCGGGCGTTGTGGCCATAACGGCAGGTGGTGCTTGAGGTGCGGCAGCTTGACTTGCAGGAAACAAATCGCTGTAACTGCCCTTGCCATTGTAGTTAAACACCGAAACCTGACCCTCGAACCCACGTATGGCACCATATATATATGGCTTGCCACATTTCTTGGAATAATGGTCTATCACATAGCGAGTTGCCATGTTGTCGCAGCCGTCTATAATCATATCGCATCTTTCAATCAGCTGCTCTGCTGTGCTGTGGTCAAAGCGTATGTTGTGTGTCTCTATGGTGACATTGGGGTTCATTGCTCGAAGTCTGAGCGCAGCCCTTTCGACTTTAGGTAGCCCAAGGTCCTCTGTCGTGTATAGTGTTTGGCGCGGTAGATTGCTAAGGCTCACAATATCAGAATCCACTAATATCAAGTGCTTGAAACCCGCAGAACACAACACAGTAGCTATGGGAGAACCCAGTCCTCCCACACCCACTATTAATGCTGAGCTATGTGCTAGCTTTTCTTGTCCGCTCTGTCCAACTTCGTCCAGAGCTATCTGGCGCATATAGCGTTCTTTGTTCTGTTGGTTCATCTAAATGAATCCTTATTGGATATGTTGCTGATAATCAGAGAGCTTTAGACATGAGAGAATTGAATAGGTAACGGATTTGCAACGTGGTTAAATCGTCATATTGCGTGACGTTTCTTAGTACTAACGATACATTCGTTGTGTCTCTTTGCTCTGATACAAAGGTAGGAAATTTTGTGCTATTTTGCAAAGGAATATATAGAATTTATACCAATAAACAACATAGGAAGTTCCTTATTATTTAATATAATCATCTGCCAAATACAAAAATAAATAGCGTGAGTTCTTTTACATAAGGAACTCACGCATAATGATATAGATATGTAATATTTTATTCCTCGCCACCGCCTAAAGCTCGGTAGAGATTTATTACACCTTGGGTTTGGTTGTACTTCTCGGTCGAGAATGAGAGTTGGGCCTGAAGGAGGCTTAGTTGTGCAACCAACACATCTAAGGTCGTGGAGCTGCCGTGACGCATTAGTAGCTCGGTTTTGGTGACTGTTTTTTCCAGTACGGCAATCTGATGCTCTCCATATTGCAATCTCTCGCGGGAGCTTTGTAGCTCGCTGATAGCGT
The DNA here is from genome assembly GCA_044433305.1 of Rikenellaceae bacterium. Lineage (GTDB taxonomy): Bacteria > Bacteroidota > Bacteroidia > Bacteroidales > Rikenellaceae > JAWXTS01. Next base: position 12,409 of record JAWXTS010000045.1, read on the forward strand.
TGTTCACCTCTGCTCCTGCATCTAATATTGACTGTTTGAACTGCAATAGAGCTTGCTCCTGTTGCGATTTGCTAATCTTCAGTTGCGCTTTGAGGGCTCCTCGGTTAAAGATTGGTTGCAGGATTGAACCAGCCAAATTATAGAGTATATCACCAGGATTTGTGACCACACCAGAACTGTTTGTATAACCTGCCGAACCACTCAACGTTAGCGATGGGTAGAGCGACGAGCGAGCCTCTGCTGTGGCATAAAACATCTCCGCAAGGTAACTCTCTGCCATACGCACATCGGGACGGTTGCTAAGTAGTTCTATCGGCAAACCAGTGGAGAGTTTGTCTGAAAACTCTATCGACAATATATATCCACGCTCGATATGCGTAGTTGGTTGCGCCAAGAGTAGTGAAAGAGAGTTCTCCAACACTGCAATCTGCTCTTTAAGGGTAACGATAGATGAATTGAGAGCAATGCTACTCGCTTCAGACTGCAACACCGAAGTTTCGTTTATGCGACCTGCACTCTTCATTGCATTCATCACACGAATATTCTTCTCCCAATTTTCACGAGTCTCTTCGCTGATTTTAAGCTGTTCATCTAGCATCAAGAGCGAGTAGTAGCTCTGTGCTATGGTCGCAATAAGTGATGTCTGCACCGCTTGGGCATAGGCCTCACTTTGTTCCAGAAGAGCTTTGTTCTGCTCTTTGGCGTTGCGTAGCTTGCCGAATACATCTATCTCCCACGATGAGGTGAATGATACGTTATATGTCTTTGATGTCACCCCATTAAAGGATGATATAGACCCCTGTGGCTCAAGCCAGAGCGATGGCAAGAATGCTTTACGTGCTGTTGAAAGTGCTATCTCAGCTTGCTCGACATTGAGCTGTGCAACGTTCAAATCCGTGTTTTGCGCCAACGCCTGCTCAATAAGCGACTGCAAAGCAGGGTCGGTAAATAGCTCTCGCCACGAGAGCGAGGCTATTGAGGTATCAGAGGCTGTCGCCTGCGAGTATTTGTAGAGGTCATCTGTCAAGGTCTCCACATCTGATGACCTTTGATATTTAGAGTATATGCCGCAACTTGACATTGTAAGGGCCACCCAAAGTGAGCAGGTTATATATTTTATCTCTTTCATTTTATCTGTTTTTTAGATGTTTGCACACGTTTAGGAATCAATCGCTCCTCGATATTTTGGAATATAACGAAAAGAGCTGGGACAATAAATATCAAGGATATAGTACCCACAATCATACCTCCAACAACACCCACACCGAGCGAGATATTTCCATTAGCACCCACGCCCGAAGCAAATACAAGTGGCAACATACCAAAGACCAAAGTGAGCGAGGTCATAAGAATTGGACGCAGACGAATTTTAGCTGCATTGATTGC
>JAWXTS010000046.1:0-13704 GCA_044433305.1 Rikenellaceae bacterium
GCATCAAGCCTATCTTGGGCTGTGAGGTGTATGTTGCGCGGACTAGCCGATTTGAGAAGAAGGACCGTGGCGACCACCTTATATTGCTAGCCAAGAATATTGAGGGTTACCACAACCTTATAAAGATGGCTTCCTATGCCTTTACCGAGGGCTATTACTACCACCCACGTATAGACAAAGAGCTACTCCACAAATATAGTGAGGGACTTATCTGCTGCTCGGCATGCCTGGGTGGCGAGATTCCTCAGGCCATAATGGCTGGGGATATAGACCGCGCAAGAGAAGTAATAAAAGAGTTTAAGGGTGTGTTTGGCGAAGACTACTACCTAGAGATGCAGAAGCACCGTAGTGGCGAACCAAACATAGACTATAAAGTTTATAACAAACAGCTTGAGGTAAACAAAATTATACTGGAGCTTGCTGCAGAACACAATGTCAAGGTCATTGCCTCTAATGATGTTCACTATATCAGAGCCGAAGACGCCACGGCACACGACCACCTTATATGTTTGAATACGGGACGCGATTTGGACGACCCCACACGTATGCGCTATACGAGTCAAGAATATCTAAAGTCAGCAGACGAGATGGCGGCTCTATTCCCTGAGTCTCCAGAGGCTCTGGAAAATACTATGGAGATAGTGGCCAAAATCGAGGAGTACTCTCTTGACCACGGACCACTAATGCCCAACTTCCCTATCCCTGATGACTTTGAGATAGACGAGCAGAAGTTGCAAACCTCCTTCTTAAAGAAACTAGAAGACAAGGAGCTTATAGAGGCTGTCGGCAAGACCGATGACTTGCGCAAACTTATAAACGAGAGCTACCCAAGCTTTAAAGAAAAGCTGACCATTGCAGAGCAATTTCTGTATCTATGCCATTTGAGCTATGTGGGTGCACGAGAACGCTATGGAGATAATCTTAGCGAAGATATTGTTGCGCGCATAGAATTTGAGCTTGGCACCATAGAGTGGATGGGATTCCCCGGCTACTTCCTTATTGTGTGGGACTTTATACGCGAGGCTCGCGATATGAACGTGTCTGTGGGACCAGGCCGCGGTTCGGCCGCAGGTTCTGTTGTTGCCTACTGCCTGCGCATTACAAATATAGACCCTATAAAGTATGATTTGCTGTTCGAGCGTTTCTTGAACCCTGACCGTATATCGCTGCCCGATGTGGATATAGATTTTGATGAGGACGGCAGGGCAAAGGTCTTGCAATATGTAATCAACAAATATGGACATAAGCGTGTAGCTCAGATTGTTACATTTGGCACTATGGCACCTAAGATGGCCATACGTGATGTTGCGCGCATACAAAAGCTGAATCTTAGAGAGAGTGACCGCTTGGCTAAGCTGGTGCCCGAGCACCCTGGAGTGACCTTCCCAAAGGCCTACAAGGAATCGCCAGAGCTAGCAAACGAGAAAGACTCAAACGACCCTCTTATCCAAAATACTCTTAAATATGCCGAGCAGCTCGAAGGCTCTATTCGCCAGACGGGTGTACATGCCTGCGGTGTAATCATCGGTCAGGACGACTTGGAGAAGTTTGCCCCTGTGGCAACGGCCAAAGATGCTGAGCTTAATGTTGTGCAGTTTGAGGGCAAGTTGGTTGAAAGTGTGGGACTTATAAAAATGGACTTCTTGGGTCTTAAGACCTTGTCGATAATAAAAGATGCCGTGGCCAATGTCAAGGAATCTAAGGGTATAGACATAGATATTGAGGCTATACCGTTGGATGATGCCAAGACCTTTGAGTTATATAGTAACGGTGAGACTACGGGACTATTTCAGTTTGAGTCACCCGGTATGAAGAAATACCTGCGCCAGTTGAAACCTAGCAGACTAGAGGACCTTATAGCAATGAACGCGCTCTATCGTCCTGGTCCTATCGAGTATATTCCTAACTTCATTGCTCGTAAGCAGGGAACCGAGAAGGTGGCCTACGACATTGCAGAGATGGAAGAGTATCTTAAGGACACCTACGGCATTACGGTTTATCAAGAGCAGGTTATGCTTCTGTCTCAGAAGCTGGCAGGTTTCACCAAGGGTGAGGCCGACTCGTTGCGTAAGGCCATGGGTAAGAAACAAAAGGCCGTGCTAGATAAGATGCGTCCTAAGTTCTTGAAGCAAGCCGTGGAGAAAGGACACGACGAAAAGATATGCGAAAAGGTGTGGGCCGACTGGGAGGCTTTTGCTTCGTATGCTTTCAACAAGTCGCACTCGACATGCTATGCTTATGTATCGTACCAGACGGCATACCTTAAGGCTCAGTATCCAGCCGAGTTTATGGCTGCCCTATTGAGTCGCAACCTCTCTGACATTAAAAAGATTAGCATCTTTATGGACGAGTGTAAGCACATGGGCATAAGTGTTAAGGGGCCAGACGTAAACCTTAGTAGGCTCAACTTCTCTGTCGACAAGCAATCCAACGTGCGCTTTGGTCTAGCCGCCATAAAGGGCGTGGGTGGAGCTGCCGTGCAAAGCATAATAAACGAAAGAGAGAAGGCAGGACCATTTAAATCTATATTTGATTTTGTGGAGAGGGTGAGTTTGCAGTCAGTAAACAAGAAGACCTTAGAGAACCTAGCTACGGGAGGTGCCTTTGACGAGTTGATAGACTTCCCTCGAAGTGCTTTCTTCGCCACTAGCGGCAACGACAATCTATCTTTTATAGAGCAGCTTATTCGCTATGGCAACCGCATACAAGTAGAAAAACTTAACTCACAACAGAGCCTCTTTGGTGGCGAGTCGGGCACGAGTGACATCAAAGCTCCTGTGGCCGAAAAGGTTAATATATGGTCTAAACTGGAAATGCTCAAAAAGGAGCGTGAGCTTATAGGTATGTATCTATCGGCCCACCCTTTGGACGACTACAAGATAATAATGGACAACTTCTGCAATATATCGCTTGGAGAGCTTGACAATCTAGAGCCTCTTGCGGGCAGGGAGTTATGTGTGGCTGGTATGGTTGTTGACGCTGTTAACCTTAGTACCAGCAAGGGACAGCCCTTTGGTCGTCTAACGATAGAAGATTATAAGGGGTCATACACGTTCTCTTTGTTTGGCAAGGATTATGAGGATAACCGCAAGTTCTTCTACAATGACTACCTTGTGCTGATAAAGCTTAAAGTTCAGGCTCACCGCTTCAGAAAGGATGAGCTGGAAATTAAGATTAATCCCGCAGGCATGACCATGCTACATGCTTTTATGGAGCAAGCGATAAAAGAATTTATTGTTACAATACCTATCGAGGATATAAATAAAGAGACAATAAAATTATTTGACAAGACCATAAAAGAAAATGAGGGTGGCGTGGTTCTCAAAACAAAGATTGTGGACCGTAGCGAGGGAGTGTCTTTGGACCTCTATTCGCGAACAAATAAAATTGCAGTAAATCAGTCTATCATAGATTTATGTGAGCAAAACGAGTGGAGATATTTGCTGGTTTAGCAATAAATGTATAATTTTGGAAGCTAGTAGAAAACAAATAACAATTAAAAATAAAACAACATGGCATTAAGTATTACAACAGCTAATTTCGATGAGATTCTAGCAGAAGGAAAAGTAGTAGTGGTAGATTTTTGGGCTGAATGGTGTGGCCCTTGTCGCATGATGACTCCTATTATCGAGGAGCTTGCAGCAGAGTATGAAGGCAAAGCTATAATCGGCAAATGTGACGTAGACGAGAACGACGCTATCGCAGCTCGTTTTGGTGTGCGCAACATCCCTACTATCATCATAGTTAAGGGCGGTGAGGTTGTCGACAAACAAATTGGTGCTTGTCCTAAGGCTGCTCTAGAGGATAAAATTAAAGCTGTTCTTTAAGATAGTCACCATTATATCTATGTTTCAAAATAAAAAAGCTCGCAACATTAATTGTTGCGAGCTTTTTTGTATATACACTTTGAGCTATTATTTCTCGATAAGCTCAACGCTACGGCGAATAAAGTTACGTAGGTTCTCGCCCGAAAGCATGCCGTTTGAAAGTAGGGCCAAGTCGATAATCTGCTTAACAACTTTATTGTTGCGACCCATCTCCATAAGGCGTTCTCTGCGCTCTGCAACAAGAGATGTGTATTTTGTCTCCAAGCTGTCACGAGTATCTTTCTGCTCCTGACTAAGCTCATCGTCTTTAACGTCCTTGATAGAGTCAGCATAGCTTGACTTCTCGTTCTGAGCAGCCTCAATCTTCTTGTCTATCTTGCCTAGTTTCTCGCTGCACTGGCTGTCTACATCAGAAAGAATCTCAGCTACAAGCTGGTGATTACCATTGACAACAACATTAAAGCTGTCAGGCATCTGACCATAGAACTGCATGCCACCAGCACCCATGGCTGCCATGTCTTTCATGCGGCGCATAAACTCGTTCTGAGTGATGACAACAGGAACATCGCTCTGGGTCATAGGCTCGAAGCTAACCGTGTAGTTGACCTTCTCGTTTGAAGGTAGTTGAGCCTCAAATACTGGGCGTAGCTTGTCTTGCTGGTCGCTGCTAAGAGCCATAGTAAGCTCAACGTCTTTCTCGATAAGCTTCTCAACAACATCTGAGTCGACACGTACAAAACGCTCGCCGCTATTCTTCTGCTCTGCCCAACCAACAAAGTGGCTGTCTAGCTGGCCATCCATGATAAGTACATCATAGCCCTTGTCTTTGGCGTCAGAGATAAACGAATACTGAGCTGTTGGGTCGCTAGCATAAAGGTAAATCAAATTGCCGTGGCGGTCTGTTTGATTCTCCTTAACAAGTGTGCGGTACTCCTCGAAAGTGAAATATTTGTCGTCGCTATTTTTAAGCAACACTATGTCGGCAGCTTTCTCTGCAAACTTCTCGTCTGTAAGCATGCCATACTGTATAAACACCTTGATGTCATCCCACTTGCTCTCAAACTCCTCGCGCTGATTAGTGAAGATGTCGTTTAGACGCTCTGCAACCTTACGTGTGATATAACTAGAGATTTTCTTTACGTTTGAGTCGCTTTGAAGGTAGCTACGTGATACGTTAAGTGGAATATCTGGCGAATCGATAACTCCGTGAAGGAGTGTCAAGTACTCAGGTACTATGCCCTCGACAGAATCTGTGACAAATACACGGTTGCTATAAAGTTGAATTTTGTTCTTCTGCATATCGAAGTTACCGCGTATCTTAGGGAAGTAAAGTATACCTGTAAGATTAAACGGATAGTCGATATTAAGGTGGATGTGGAATAGAGGCTCCTCGCCCGAAGGATAAAGCGCGTGGTAAAACTCGTTATAGTCCTCGTCCTTAATCTCAGAAGGAGTCTTAGTCCAAAGTGGCTCAACGTCGTTTATGATAAGATCCTTGTCTGTATCCTCATATTTGCCATCTTTCCACTCCTGCTCCTTGCCAAAGGCGATAGGCACAGGAAGGAAGCGACAGTATTTATTAAGTAGCTCTTTGATTTTGCTCTGGTTACAGAACTCGCCAGCGTCGTCACTCAAGTGAAGCACTATCATACTACCGCGTGTTGGTTTGTCCTCTACCTCCTCGATTGTGTAGGTTGGCGAACCATCGCAGCTCCATTTAACAGTCTTAGCACCATCTTTATAAGAGCGAGTTATGATATCCACCGTGTCGGCAACCATAAAGGCTGAGTAGAAACCAAGGCCAAAGTGACCTATGATAGCCTGATTGCTATATTTTTGCATAAACTCCTCGGCACCCGAGAAAGCAATCTGATTGATATATTTCTCGATTTCGTCAGCTGTCATACCTATACCCTTATCCTCTATGGTTAGGGTTTTGTTGGCCTCGTCCAGAACAACGTTGATTGTCAGTTCTCCCAGTTCGCCATTAAAGTCACCCATAGAAGACAGAGCCTTGATTTTCTGAGTTGCATCAACGGCATTCGAGATAAGCTCTCGCAAGAAAATCTCGTGATCAGAGTAAAGAAATTTCTTGATTACAGGGAAGATGTTTTCGGATGTAACACCTATATTTCCGCTTTTCATATCTTTAAAGTTTTTAGTGTAATTAGTTATGACTTAAAGATACTCAATTTATGTGCCACTGCAACCTATATGACATTTTGACAGATTTACATGCCTAAAAGTCGGTGCCTAATCAAAATATGGTGTCATAATATCAGTAAATACCTGCGGTGCACGACATGGACGGCGCGTTGTGGCATCCATAAATGCTAGAACCACCGTGCCAGTTATTAGCAGTTCATCCCCACGAAATATCTCGTACTCGAACTGCACCTTTATAGAGGGCTTCTTTTTAAGAGAGACTTTAATTGTCAGCTCATCGTCATAGTGGGCTGGCTTGTGGTACTTGGCCGCAACCTCAATAACTGGAAGCATGACACCCATCTGCTCAATCTGGCGGTAGGAGATGCCCGTTGTGCGAAGTAGCTCGGTGCGGGCAACTTCAAAATAATTAATATAGTTGATGTGGTTGACTACTCCCATGCAGTCAGTCTCTTGATACCTCACCCTAAGGTTTATCTCTCCACTAATCATAGTAACTTGTTTTTAAATGGCATTAACTAAGCCAAGAATTATCATACAAAATTAGTAATAGTATTTGAAAATCACAATTTCTTTGCTACCTTCGTAAGTGTACAAGTTGTACACCAAACTATAACCTCTAAAATTACAACCTTATGATTCACCGTATGATACAATCATGGAGATGGTATGGCCCTAATGACCCAATCTCATTGTCGGATATTCGCCAAGCAGGAGCAACCGATATAGTTAGCGCGCTTCATCATATCAAGAATGGCGAGGTGTGGACTATCGAAGAAATCAAAAAACGCCAAGATGTTGTCGCCGAGGCAGGCCTTGTTTGGAGCATCGTAGAGAGCGTCCCTGTCCACGAGCACATCAAGACTCAAACAGGCGAGTTCAATACCTATATCGAGAACTACAAACAGTCTATACGCAATCTTGCAGAGTGTGGCATATATTGTATAACATACAACTTTATGCCTGTGCTGGATTGGACCAGAACCGACTTGGCCTATGAACTGCCTGATGGCTCGCGCGCACTAAGATTTGACAAAGCTCAGTTTATGGCTTTCGACCTATATATCTTGAAACGCCCAGCTGCACAGGACGAATATAACGACAGTGAGAAACAAAGAGCAAAAGAGGCCTTTGACAATATGAGCGAGGATGACAAAAATTTGCTGGTACGCAATATGATTGCAGGGTTGCCAGGTTCTGAGGAGAGCTTTACCATAGAGCAGTTTCAGGCCGAGCTAGACAGATACAAAGATATAGATGAGGCAAAACTACGCGAGAACCTTATCTACTTCCTTAATGAGGTGATACCTGTGTGCGATCAGGTAGGTGCTCAGATGGTAATACATCCAGACGACCCTCCTTACCCTATCCTTGCTTTGCCTCGCATACTATCTACGGCAGAGGACTTCCGCACACTTATAGCAGCCATCCCCAGCATGAGCAATGGCTTGTGTTTCTGTACAGGCTCGTTCGGAGTTCGTGGCGACAATATGCTGCCTTCTATGCTTAAAGAATTTGGCGATAGAATAGGATTCATTCACTTCCGTAGCACTCAGCGCGACCAAGACGGTAACTTCTATGAAGCCAACCACCTTGAGGGAGACGTAGATATGTATGGTGTTATGAAAGAGCTTGTAGAGCTACAACAGCGTCGTGGAGTATCTATTCCTGTACGTCCAGACCATGGCCACCAGATGATAGACGATTTGGGCAAGAAGACCAACCCGGGATATTCTTGTATAGGTAGAATGAGAGGTCTTGCAGAGCTTCGCGGCCTAGAGATGGGCATAGCAAAGACGCTTTATAAATAAGCAATCGATATACAACAAAAAAGCAGCAACCGTTATGGTCGCTGCTTTTTTACGCTATTGAATAAATCTTTCTAGTGAATAAACATACCCACGATAGTTGCTGACATACAAGATGCAAGAGTCGCAGCTGCTACTGCCCAAAGACCAAACTGAGTAATAAACAGTTTTTTATTTGGAGCAAGAGAACCAATGCCACCGATAAGGATACCAACCGAAGAAACATTGGCAAATCCACACAACAAGTAAGTAGCTAAGATAATAGAACGCTCTGAAACAAAGCGGCCAGCCTCTTTCAAGGTGTTAAGGTCTGCATAAGCTACAAACTCGTTGATGGCAAGTTTCTTGCCCAACAACGAAGCCACAAGACCCATATCATCCTTTGTAACACCTACAAGCCAAGCGATAGGAGTAAATACAAGGCTCAATAGATATTCGACGCTAAGCGAAGTGAACTGTCCATTTGTAGACGAAGCGATAAAACCATTAAGGCCTATCCACTCACCCAAAAGACCACCTAGCATATAGTTGATAGTAGCCATAAGTGCCAGAATGACCAACAACATGGCTGACATGTTTACGACAAGTTTAACACCCTCAGAAGTACCATTTGATAGAGCATCAAAGAAGTTGCTACCTACCGAGTCATTAGAAATTTTTGCTGTCGTGTCGACATCTTCTGTTTCTGGGAAGAAAATCTTAGCCATCACAATAGCACCTGGTGCAGCCATCACTGAGGCTGTAATAAGGTGTTTTGCAAAAAGCACGGTAGCCTGAGGGTCGTCACCTCCAAGCATCATGATATATGCTGCCATAACACCACCTGCAATGGTTGCCATACCAGATGTCATAACAAGGAACATCTCTGACTTGGTCATTGTAGGCAAGTATTTTTTTGTCAAAAGAGGAGATTCGGTTTGTCCCAAGAAGATGTTACCTGCTGCAACAAGGCCCTCAGCACCACTGATGTTAAGAATCTTGCGAAGCCCATAAGCAATGACAGCAACTACCTTCTGAACGATACCATAGTAATAAAGGATGCTTGTAAGCGAGGCAAAAAAGATGGTAACAGGCATAACCTGAAATAAGAAGATATATCCTATCTTTTCTAAGTTCAACAAGTCGCCTAGCAAGAACTCTGAACCTGCACGGGTAAACTCCAGTAGCTTGACAAAGCCAGCACCCATGGCCTCTATGACACTACCTATAAAAGGTATGTAGAGTATAGCAGCTGCTAACACTAGTTGTATCGAAAGACCTTTACATACTTGAGTCCAGTTTATAGCCTTGCGATTGCGGCTACAAAGAAAAGCTATTGCCAGAAGACCCAAGATTCCGACCAAAGCACGAAGTATAGAAACTACCATATTTTTGTATTTTAATAGCACAAATATATAACAAAAAAGGTAGATTAGGAAATCTTTAGACGCACTTTATGCACAAGGGTGAGATTTATCTGAGATACTAGGGCTTACCAACAATATCCTCTAGGGCTACTTTTATATATGGATAGCGGAAGTTGAAACCCGACTCAAGCAGCACAGCAGGATAAATCGCTTTACTCGACGACACAAGCCTGCTGGAGCAGCCAAAGGCCATCTTAAGCAAAGTATTGGGGATACGCACTCTGACCGGTGCCTGCATAATATCAGACAGTATGGCCGACATATAATCGTTCGTGGTGATACCCGGAGCACAAAGATTTATCACGCCCGAGACAGACTCATTGTCTATTATAAATAATATGGCATTGATAAAATCAGAGATATGTATCCACGAGAAGCAGTTTCCCGCAGAGCCTACCTTGAGATTAATCTTAAAGCGAAGCACCTTAAATAGCGGGCTAAGGATTCCTCCCTCGCGTGCAAGTACGGGCGAGATGCGAATAACAGCTAAGCGCACCTGTGGCACAACCATGTGGGCTGCATGCTCCCACTTATGACACAACCATGAAATATAATCGCAGCCACTATGACTAGTGTACTCAGAATATATTCTATTTGAGGGATAACAACCTATGGCCGAGGCAGAAACAAAGAGACTAGGAGGCACATCCAAGGAGTTTATAGCTTCGACTAGTTTCTGAGTCAGCTCCACGCGCGAAGAAAACAACTGCTGCTTATGGCGTTTGGTCCAACGACCAAGAAGCGGCTTGCCTGCAAGGTTGATGACCACCTGAGACCCCTCTAAAGCCTCTTTCAATTCGTCCTTGCGAGACTCTAAGAACATCTTTCTCCCCAAGGGTAACACCTGATGGCCTCGGGCTTCCAACTCCTTTTTTAGTGAGCCACCCAAGAAACCCGTAGCTCCAGCAATAGCGATTTTCATAAGTCGATAATATATTAGTGGTCTTATGGCATTATACAAAATCCTTACCATCTATAATGGTTTTATGCAAAGTTTTAGTAGTTTTGTGACTTATAGTAACCAATGCAAAAATTATGTTCTATTTGGTCTCAGCCATAGTGTCGTCATCGATGATAATGATACTATTCAAAATATTCTTAAGGTTCAAGGTTGATTATTTCCAAGCCATAATCATCAACTATATCTTTGCCTTTAGCGTGGGACTAGTAAACTCACCCAAGGCCTACTCCATTAGCCAAGTGCTAAGTTCTAACTGGGTGTTTGCAGCGGTGCCATTAGGAATATTATTCTTCTCTACCCTGCTGCTCTATGCTTCGGCAACCAAGGCTGTGGGTGTCGCGCTGACAACGGTATGCTCCAGAACGGCTTTGATAGTACCCGTAAGCTGCTCGTTTATATTCTTTGGCGAACATCCTACACCCCAGAAGATTGCAGCCATAGTTATGATTCTGGCATCTCTGCCACTTATATTTATAGATAAGAAAAACGAAAAGAAAAAAGACTTCTTATCTATCCTGCCTTTGATAGGTCTTTTCGCATGTACTGCAACAATAGACTCCTCGATAAAGATGTCTCAGCATTTCCTTATTGGCAGCAAAGAAGAATACTCGCTATTTGTATGCACTATATTCTTATCTTCTCTGGCCTTTGGATTGACAGTGCTGGCTCTTACAAGCAAACTTGCCAAGATGAAAATTTCGTGGAGAAACATAGCAGCAGGCCTAACACTAGGTATCTTTAACTTCTATGCCAGCTACTCGGTGCTCAATGCACTGAGCCACCTAGATGCAACCATAGTCTACCCTATTATGTACCCTAGCATTGTTGTTCTTACGACCCTTGTGGGTGTATACATATTTGATGAGAGGCTAACCCGAAAGAAAGTCGCAGGCATAGCAGTAGCTCTAGCTGCCATTGTTATGCTTACTGCATAAAAAAAGCGGCACAGAGAAATCTGCACCGCTATTCCTAGCCGATGAGCACTTAAGCGTTCATAGCTTGCTCTAAGTCGGCAATAATATCCTCGATATCTTCGATACCAACAGATAGACGTATCAAGTCTGGTGATACACCAGCCTCTACTAGTTGCTCCTCACTAAGCTGACGGTGAGTGTGGCTTGCAGGATGAAGCACAGATGTGCGAGCATCTGCAACATGAGTAACAATAGCCGCTAGCTTCAGATTATCCATAAACTTAATGGCACGCTCGCGATCTCCCTTAAGACCAAAAGCGATAACACCACAAGAACCATCAGCAAGATATTTCTGTCCTAGCTCATAATATTTATCCTGCTCAAGGCCACAGTAGCTAACCCATGCCACCTGTTCGTTTGAAGATAGATATTCGGCCACAGCTTGTGCATTTGAGCAGTGACGCTCCATGCGAAGGTGAAGAGTTTCGAGACCCATATTTAATAGGAACGCATTCTGAGGTGCTTGGATAGAACCCAAATCACGCATAAGTTGAACCGTTGCCTTAGTGATAAATGCACCCTTACCAAAGGCTTTGGTATATGTAAGTCCGTGGTAAGACTCATCTGGCGTTGTAAGGCCAGGGAATTTGTCAGTCTTCTCCCAGTCGAAGTTGCCACTATCAACGATAGCACCACCAACGGTTGCGGCGTGACCATCCATGTACTTGGTTGTAGCGTGAGTAACTATATCAGCACCCCACTCAAAAGGGCGGCAGTTGATAGGTGTAGCAAAAGTGTTGTCAATAACAAGAGGCACGTCAAAGCTGTGCGCGATATTAGCAAAACGCTCTATGTCAAGCACGCTACATGCAGGGTTGGCGATAGTCTCACCAAACAACAACTTGGTGTTTGGCTGGAATGCTGCTGCAATATCCTCATCACTAGCATCTTGGTCAACAAAAGTAACCTCTATGCCAAAACGTTTAAGCGTTACAGCAAACAGGTTGAAGGTACCGCCATAGATTGCCGAAGCACTAACTATATGGTCTCCAGCAGAACAGATGTTAATCACAGCAAAGAAGTTTGCTGCCTGACCAGACGATGTCAACATAGCTGCAACACCCCCCTCTAGCTCTGCAATCTTAGATGCTACGGCGTCGTTGGTTGGGTTCTGAAGGCGACTATAAAAATAGCCACTTTCCTCCAAGTCAAACAAGCGTCCCATACTATCACTGCTATCATATTTGAATGTTGTGCTCTGGTAAATAGGTAGAATACGAGGCTCGCCATTCTTTGGCTGCCAACCACCCTGGACACAAAGTGTCGATGCGTTTTTCTTTTTCATAGTCATAATAAAATAATTTAATGTAGACTTGGCTACGTGATTTCACAAATATATAATACTTATAGTTAATTTCACAACTTTTTATTACCTTTGGAATGACGATTGAACGACAAAATTAATTTTGTATTCAGATTTAACTTTTAATTAAAACACATATCAAAAGTATAAAACCTGTTAGATATAAAATATGAAGCAACCCGATGACAAGGACATAATAGCACTATGTACTATTAGTTCTACTAAAGATCGAGGCTTTGCAATACTTGTTGACAAATATAAAGAACAGATATACTGGCATATAAGGCGTATGATTGTTTCGCACGAGAACAGCGAAGATGTATTCCAAGAAACTATGATAAACGTATATAAATACCTGTCAAAGTTTCGCGGTGATTCGTCGCTCTACACGTGGATTTATCGAATAGCTACAAACGAGTGCATTAAGTTTCTTAATAGAAACAAAACTTTCGGCCCCAGCGATGGAGTCGAGATGCTGGAGAACATTGCTGGCTCGGCCCATAGCTATGACGAAAACAAGCTGATTGAAAAGTTTCAACAAGCGATATTGTCACTGCCCGTAAAACAACAACTAGTATTCAACCTTAGATACTATGACCAAGCATCTTATGCACAGATAGCTGAGATAACTGGATCAAGCGTAGAGTCCCTAAAGACAAATTACCACTACGCAGAAAAGAAAATTAAAGATATAATGACAAATAGCGATTTATAGAGACCACCCCATGAGGCTTTAATAATTCATTATTTGACAAAGAAAAATAAGTGTATGAAACAAGTTTAAAAAGTACAAACTTATGGAAAACAACTTCGATTTCGACAAAGTAGGCACTCGCATGCCCTACAAGGTGCCAGATGGTTTCTTTGACTCTCTGACAGAAAAGACCATGCAGAATATAAGCGAACACAATAAGCGAAAAGCAAAAATCCTAAGATTGCGCCGCTATGTGGTTAGCTCAATAAGTGTGGCTGCCATATTCACAATGGCACTGTTTTTATTTTTTGAGTCTGGCTCACAAAGCAAAGCCGTTATAAGCTCAGAGTCTCAGACTATACTAAGTAGCAAATATGACAAAGTTATTGACAAGGCTCTAGAGTCTGTTTCGGATAGCGAGATAGACGAACTTGCAATAATAGCAGAATATGACCTTTTTTACACCGATAATCTGTTCTAGATATGAAAAAGATTTTTACATTAATAATAACTGCAATAGTAGCTGTATCAGTATCTTATGCACAAGCACCTCCTCCTAGACACC
>JAWXTS010000047.1:0-13654 GCA_044433305.1 Rikenellaceae bacterium
GGGCATCAATACTATATCATTAGCGCAAGATTGTTGTAGCAGCACCAGAGGTAGCACTGTCATCAAGGCCAAAGGCTTTCTGAAGACGTATATACTCGCCGTACGTTGCCACATCACCCTCAAGAGCAATCTTGGTTGGCTGAGCATAACCCCTCTGGGCAAGAATAGATGGAATATCCTCCACCTTACGCATATAAGCTACCGTGTCACCCTCAAGGCCTACTGGACGGCGAACACAAAAGATTGGCTTGCCCTCAGCAGGGATGTAAGCCACACCGCCAAATACGCGGTCACTAACATAGCAAAGGCTGGTGTTATCACTAACGATAAGTGCATCTACACCGCTCGCGCTCATTATACTCTGTATTCTAGCCCATCTTAGCGATAGGTCCAACTCTAGTTCTTTTGAAAAAATTTGCATCTTTATATTGTTTTGTTTTTATTAGTTATCTGTTTTAAGTGCTTTGCTTTGAGTCACCAAGTAGACACCCGTAAATATCAACGAGGCGGCAACGAGCTTCAATGTACTAAAGCTATCAAGCCCCAAATATATAGAAAAAGCTGTTGAAACCAAAGGCTGCACATACATATACATGCTAACTACCGTTGGTCTTAGGTATCTCTGGCCTGTTGTTAGAACCATAAATGACAAGTAGGTTGCAAACAGCAACACAAATCCAAGCTGAAGCAGGTTGTCGGTTGGAAGATTCACAAAGTCTATGCTTACTACTTGCTTGCCACCTATGAAAGAAGATATTATGGCTGCAAAAAGGAACATCCACTTCATGACCGTAACAGCCGAGTAGCGACGAATAATATCCCTAAACACAACAAGATAAGTAGCATAGGAGCAGGCGCTCACAAGACACAGAGAGTTACCCAGCAGCGGATTAGAACCTGCAACACGCAAGGCTCCCCCACCATAGATAAGCATCAAAGCCCCCATAAGTCCAAGACCAACGCCAGCAACTTTCTTAAGGCTCAGTGGCTCCTTGATAATTATTGCTGCGGCGATAAGAGTTACGATAGGACCCATCGTGGCCATGATAGACGAATCTATGGGCGAGGTGTATTGCATGCCCAGAACAAAGGCATATTGATTAAGCTGAACACCCACGAACGAAGCCATAAACAACCGCCCAATATCGCCAAGCGAGACCTTCTCATATTTCAAGAAT
Organism: Rikenellaceae bacterium; assembly: GCA_044433305.1. Lineage (GTDB taxonomy): Bacteria > Bacteroidota > Bacteroidia > Bacteroidales > Rikenellaceae > JAWXTS01. Next base: position 1,179 of record JAWXTS010000047.1, read on the forward strand.
AGGCTTGTAATCCAGAACAGAATAGCCCCAGCATACATTCTCATGGTAATGAGAGAGATGGCCGAAATCTCAGGTGCTCCAAGCACCAGCTTGGTTGCCGATTGGTTTAACCCAAACAGTGCGTTTGCAAAGGCTAAGGCTATGTGCCCCTGAAGGTGTGATTTATTTAAGCTCGTGGCGTTCATACAATTTACATCAGTGCCACAAATGTAATCATTCTCTAGCAGCTTTGGTATACATTAACACACATTTAACATACTCTTAAATTAGCATCGATAGTAACCTTATAATAACCTCGGCAGAAAAAAGTTTATAACAAAAAATAGTTACCTTTGTATTTAGGTTTAACTTAAAGATAGATCATCATGAAAAAAGTAATAGAATATACCCCTCAGGGAGTTTGTGCAAAACAAATCATCCTAGAGGTCGAAGACGGCAAGATGTGCTCGGCTGAGGTTATCGGAGGCTGTCATGGCAACCTGCAAGGCATCTGCGCTCTAATAAATGGCATGAGCATTGAGGATATAACATCTAAACTAGAGGGCATAGACTGCCGTGGAAGAGGCACATCATGCCCAGACCAAATAGTAAAAGCAATAAAGAGTAATTTATAAACTTCGCTAAACTATGAAAATAGCAAATAACATAACCGAACTGATAGGTCGCACGCCACTTGTAAATCTGGCAGGTGTAGCCAAGCACCTAGAGCTTAAGGCCGAGATAGTGGCCAAGGTCGAGTTCTTCAACCCCGGCGGTAGCGTCAAGGACCGCGTGGCACTATCAATGATTGAGCAAGCCGAAAAGAGCGGCGAGCTAGTCAGTGGAGGCCATATCATAGAACCTACAAGTGGCAACACGGGCGTAGGTCTGGCTCTTGTCTGTGCATCCAGAGGATATAAACTGACCCTAACCATGCCTGAGAGCATGAGCATAGAGCGTCGCACACTACTAAAGGCCATGGGAGCAAACATAGTGCTTACTCCAGCAGCCTTAGGCATGAGCGGAGCCATAGCCAAAGCCAACGAACTAAAAGAGGAAGACTCAAACTCAATAATCCTTGGACAGTTTGACAACCCAGCCAACCCTCTGGCCCACAAGCTATCAACAGCAAAAGAAATCATAGAAGACACTGACGGACAGCTCGACATCTTTGTTTCGGCAGTGGGTACAGGCGGCACCATAAACGGCACGGCAAGCGTACTAAAAGAGCACAACCCAGACATCATGGCCGTGGCCGTAGAGCCTGCTGGCTCTCCAGTACTCTCTGGCGGCAAAGCTGCCCCACACAAGATTCAAGGCATAGGAGCAGGCTTCATACCTAAGAACTATGACCCTACGTGCGTGGATAAAGTCATAACTGTAAGCGACGATAAGGCCATAGCAACGGCTCGCATGATAGCTAAGTATGAGGGTATCATGGTGGGCATATCTTCTGGAGCTGCACTAGCTGCTGCCATAGAGCTTGCACAGTGCCCAAGCAATAGCGGCAAGAGGATAGTGGTTCTGCTGCCCGACACGGGCGAGAGGTATATCTCGACTCAACTCTACGATTTTGAGAACTACCCGCTAGATTAAAACAAAAATAGAACGACCTGAGCAATCAAGTCGTTCTATTTTTTTATAGTCTTAATAAAGATGGCTAATAAGCAGTTAGCTGCAACGCTCTGATTTTTAGTTCTCCGCAGCATACTCGAAGTATGTGAGGACAGAACTCAGAATCTAGTAAGGCAGCAGATGAGTACTTATTAGCCATCCTCTCTTTTTATCCGAACATAGGCTTAAGATAACCAAACATTATTATCGCAAGTATCAAGGTAACAACAATATTAACGCTCTGGGCAGTTATAAAGCCCCAAAGCAAGTTACGGTTTTCCTTAGATACGATGTCTTTAAGTCTTGTCTCGAGACCGATACAAACAAAGGCCATAGAGAAGAAGAATACACGGAACATGTTGGCCGTAGATTTACCTCCTGTTTGAGCCAACCAGTCGCTGTTCATATCTACAACACTGAACACCAAAGATGCAAGCACAAAACCTAGGATAAACTTAGGGAACTTCTCCCACACCACACCTAGACCTACTTTCTCACCCTTTTGCTCTTCTGAGCCGTGGGTAGAAAGATAAAGGGCGATGAAGAACACAACAAAACCTATCAATATGTTCTGTGTTGATTTAACAATCATGGCTGTTGCATTAGCCTCAGAACTTATCATCTCACTAGAGGCAGCAACGCCCGAGGTAGTATCTATGGTGCCACCCAACCAAGCACCCTGAACCTCAGCGATAACAGTTGGGTCGCTAAAGAACATAGGGACTACGTTTTGAGCAAGCCATGGCATAAGATAAATCATAGGCACTACGATAATCAAGATGATAGAAACTATGTAAGAAAGTTTCTTAGGGTCTGCATTAGCTGACTTCTGAGCAGAGACACTGGCAGAAACACCACAGATAGAAAGACCACTAGAGGCAACCATAGCCGAACGCTCATCAACCTTAAACAGACGGAAAATCTTGAAAGCCGAGAACCACACAACAAGCACAACAAGCATAGACTGTACAAGGCCAAAGAATCCCGATTTCATGATATTGCTAAACAGAATCTCTGCACCCAAGCAAACAACACCAATCTTGATATAGTACTCGTTAAGGATGGCAGGTTTAAGCCAGCTAGGAAGGGTAAAGAAGTTACTTATAACAATACCCAAGATTACAGAGAAGAACACAGATTCAAAGCCATAGGCCTTGATAAATGGTATAGATGCCAACACCTGTGCTGCTACCGTAAGCAAGAACACGAATATAAAAGAGACGAAAAGTCCGCGTAGCTGTTTACCCAATAGTTTTTGACCTATATATAGAATCACTAGACATGTAGCAAACAAATAGACTCCCTTGCCCCACATATCCCACTGAGTAGGAATGGCCGGCATAAGTTGTTTCGAGATCAGTGCAGATAGAGCAAGTAGTATTGCTCCCATAAGGGTCACTACCCAGTCTTCTGTTTTGAATTTTTGTAAAGAGTTTTTCATATAATTATTTGATTTGTTTTAGTTGTTTAGAACTTGCCAACAAGCATGATAGTGTACTGGTTTACACGTGGAGTATCAACTCCATTATAGTTCTTAAGTATGTAATCCACCTGCACAGATAGGTTCTTAAGAGGTGCATACATAAGACCCACAGTATAGTTTATCTCATTGATTTCAGGGGCATTAGCTGCATCATTACAGAAATAATCGTAACGCAACATAGGAGCAAACTTATCGCTTACCCAGTAAGCCGTAGAAGCATAAGCACCATGGCTATACAATGAGCCCGTAAGTCCCTCGATGTACTCTGCATTGACAAAGAAACGCTCAGCAGAATAAGAGATACCAGCACCCCAACGCTCACGAGCCGAGTAAGCCTCTGCAGTCTCGCCATAGTAATATGAACCCGTCAAGACAAGGCCATCAAAAGGCTTAACAAGCACAGTACCGTTAGCGTCCTTACTTTTGTTATCCTCGCTCTGGCCAGCCTCACAACCGTTGCCAACGCTCACCTTATACCACACTTTATCATTCAAAAGACTACCGTACATCTGAACGCCCAAATCACGAGCCGAGTAACCTACACCTGACAAATCACTGAAACCTGCCAAACGCTGAATAACAAGAGGGAAATCTATGAAGTCTACTTCGCTTGGAGCCTTGTAGACGTTATCCAAAGAGAAGGCTATCATGTTCTGACCCACAGAAAAGTTAAGTTGCTTATATGGTTTGATATCTATGGCCATGTCAAGTATCCTAGGTGTCTTGGCAAACTCAACTTGGAATCGGTAGCCCAAGAGGTCTTTGTAGATAGGGTCCGTAAGAGTTACACGGGCACGGCGAATCTGAAATTCAGAAGTCACCTCGCTATAACGGTAGGCAAGATGGGTATATCCTGTGATAGTAGGCAGGGCATCTATCATTTTCTCAATCTTATCTACCCTATTATCCAAGCTGTCAACAACGCTCTTTTGAGCACTAGCCGAGCTAGCAATCACGGCTAGCATAGCCACTAAAAGTATTCTTTTAATCATACATTATTATTTTTAACACTACAAAGGTATTTATATTTGGTTGGTAGAAACTCAGTATTTATACCCAAATTTACAGTATATTCTACCTAAATAGCCTATAAACCCCTACTTAAAGCGTTATCTAAGAGCTTTGGGGGCTATGAATATTTAAATATTTCCAAGAAAAAATGTATCTTTGTAGCATAACTGAATTAATATGGCAGACGAGAAAATAATATTTTCAATGGTTGGCGTGAGCAAGGTTCTCAACAACAACAAAAAGATTCTTAATAACATCTATCTATCGTTCTTCTATGGAGCGAAGATAGGCATCATAGGTCTTAATGGCTCTGGTAAATCTACTCTTATGAAGATTATAGCAGGCCTAGACAAAAGCTATCAGGGAGAGGTTGTTTTCGCCCCTGGATATTCTGTGGGTTATCTTGAACAAGAACCTCAGCTGGATCCAAATATGACCGTTAGAGAAGTCGTAGAGCAGGGATGTAGCGAGATTATGGCTCTACTAAAAGAATACGAAGAGGTGAACGCTAAGTTTGCAGAGCCTATGGACGACGACCAGATGAATGCTCTTATCGAGCGTCAGGGCGAGCTTACCGAAATGATAGACGCCCAGAACGGCTGGGAGATAGACAGCGTGCTTGACCGCGCCATGGATGCACTACGTTGCCCAGATGGCGACCAGAGCGTGGCTGTGCTATCGGGTGGTGAACGCCGCCGCGTGGCCCTATGCCGATTGCTGCTTCGTCAACCAGACGTGCTACTACTTGATGAGCCTACCAACCACCTTGATGCAGAGAGCATCGACTGGCTAGAGCAACATCTTCAACAATATAAGGGCACGGTGATTGCCGTTACCCATGACCGTTACTTCCTTGACAAGGCTGCAGGCTGGATACTAGAGCTTGACCGTGGCGAGGGCATACCTTATAAAGGTAACTACACTAGCTGGCTAGAGCAAAAGAGCAACCGCCTACAACAAGAGGAGAAACAAGAAAGCAAGCGTCGCAAGACTCTTGAGAGAGAGCTTGAGTGGGTGCGTATGGCTCCAAAGGCACGCCATGCCAAAAGCAAGGCTCGTCTTTCGGCTTATGACAAGATGCTTAACGAGGATGGCCGCGACAAAGAGGAGAAACTGGAGATTTACATACCTAATGGACCACGCCTTGGCGATGTAGTTATCGAAGCTCAGGACGTAGCTATGGGTTATGGCGACAGGTTACTATATGATGGGCTTAACTTCACCCTACCACCAGCAGGCATCGTCGGCATCATAGGCCCTAATGGTGTTGGTAAGACAACTCTCTTTAGACTTATCATGGGTCTTGAGACTCCACTAAAAGGAAGTTTCAGAACTGGCGAGACGGTTAAGATTTCGTACGTAGACCAACAACACAGCTCTATCGACCCAGAAAAAACAGTATATCAAGTTATCTCTCAGGACAGCGAGTTGATTCAGCTTGGAGGCCGCTCGGTCAACGCGCGCGCTTATGTCTCACGCTTCAATTTCTCGGGCAGCGACCAAGAGAAGAAATGTGGTGTGCTATCGGGTGGTGAGCGCAACAGACTCCACTTGGCTTTGGCCTTGAAAGAAGAGGGCAACGTGCTTCTACTTGATGAGCCTACCAATGACATAGACGTTAATACACTGCGTGCATTGGAGGAGGGTCTAGAGAACTTTGCAGGCTGTGCGGTGGTCATCTCCCACGACCGTTGGTTCTTGGACCGTATCGCAACACATATCCTAGCCTTTGAGGGCGACTCTCAGGTTGTATTCTTCGAGGGTAGTTATAGCGAGTATGAAGAAAACAAACGCAAACGACTTGGTGATGTAACTCCTCACAAAGTTAAATATAGAAAATTGATAGCAGACTAAATTATGCAAAAACCATCTATACCAAAAGGTACACGCGACTTTGGACCAGCAGAAATGGTACGTCGCAACTACATCTTTGACAATATAAAAACCATCTTCCGTCGCTACGGATACATGCCACTAGAGACTCCGTCTATGGAGAACCTCTCTACCCTACTTGGCAAGTATGGCGACGAGGGCGACAAGCTACTTTTTAAGATATTGAACTCTGGCGACTTTATGAATAAGGTACCCGAGGGTACAGTTCCAACGGCTACTCAAATATGCGAGAAGGGACTACGCTATGACCTTACAGTGCCATTTGCGCGCTATGTAGTGCAGCACCAAGGCGAGATTTCACTACCCTTTAAGCGTTATCAGATTCAGCCCGTATGGCGTGCCGACCGCCCTCAGAAAGGTCGCTACCGCGAGTTCTACCAATGTGATGTAGACGTGGTTGGAACCCAGTCGCTACTGAACGAGGCCGAACTGGTGCAGATTGTCGAGGACGTATTTGGCGTTCTGAACATCAATGTCACGCTGAAAATCAACAACCGCAAGATTCTTTTCGGCATAGCCGAGACCATGGGTTTTGCCGACAAGATGATAGACATCACGGTTGCCATAGACAAGATAGATAAAATAGGTCTTGAGGCCGTAACGAACGAGCTTAAGAGCAAAGGCATAGACGACAAGGGCATAGAGGTATTGACCCCTATACTGACCCTTAGCGGCGACAACAGAGCCAAGATTGAGACCATGAAACAGGTTTTGGCTAGCTCTGAGACTGGACTTAAGGGCGTGGGTGAAATAGAGAAACTACTAGACTACGCTACGGCTCTTGGCACGAAATTAGATATTGAATTAGACCTATCTCTGGCTCGCGGATTGAACTACTACACGGGAGCTATCTTTGAGGTCAAAGCCAAAGACTTTGCCATAGGAAGTATCTGTGGTGGCGGACGTTACGACGATTTGACAGGTATCTTCGGAATGAAAAACACCTCTGGCGTAGGCATCTCATTTGGTGCTGACCGCATATACGATGTGATGTGTGGATTGGAACTTTTCCCAGAGGGTGCAGACATCAAAGTTAAGGCCTTGTTCTTGAACTTTGGCGAGCAGGCCGAGATAGCAGCCCTACAAGCGGCAAAACAACTTAGAGCAAAAAACATAGCAACCGAGGTGTATCCTGACAGTGCTAAAATCAAAAAGCAGATGGATTATGCCAACCGCCTAAACATACCTTATGTAGTTATCATAGGTAGCGACGAACTGGCAAACTCAACAGCTACCGTTAAGGATATGAACAGCGGCACACAACAAAGCGTAGCCATAGACCAGCTCTACAAAATATTTGAATAATGGTAAAAAGAACTTTCTATGCCCTAATTGCGGCAAGCATATTTATCACGTTGTCAGTATCGGCTCAGCCACTAAGATACACAGACAGAAACAGCGTAGAACAGATAAACAAGTTTAATCAGTTCTACCAGTATCTTAACGGCATCTACGTGGATACTGTCGACAACAACCTAATTATCGAGGAGGCCATAAAGGCAGCCTTAGCAAAGCTTGACCCACACTCGGCCTACGTTTCGGTTGAGGAGATGAAAGGCGTAGAAGAGTCTTTTTCGGGCAGTTTTAGCGGCATAGGAATAGAGTTCAACGTCCTTAATGATACCATCATGGTTGTCAACCCACTAGTGGGTGGCCCTGCACAAACGGTAGGACTGCTTGCAGGCGATAGAATAGTGGAGGTTGACGGCGAGAATGTCGTGGGCACAAGCCGCCTTGATGTACCCAAGTACCTGCGTGGCGAAAAGGGTTCAAAGGTTGCTCTCAAGATAATACGTAGAGCAAGCAGAGAACCTCTGGACTTTGTCATTACACGTGACGACATTCCTATCGAAACAGTGGATGCTGCCTACAAGATAGACGACAAGACGGGTTATATAAAGGTCAACAGGTTTGCACAAACCACCTTCGATGAGTTTGCAGATGCTTATACATCGTTTGGTGAGATAGACGCACTGGTGCTCGATTTGCGTAACAACGGCGGCGGATTGCTAGATCAGGCCATCATGATGGCCAACTTCTTTTTGCCAAAGGGTGCCTTGATAGTATCTACCGAAGGTCGCGTTGCACCATCTGAAAGCCAAGAGGCATTCTTCGACGGCCCATTCAGAAATGGCAAGGTCATAGTCTTAATCAACGAGGCGTCGGCATCGGCAAGTGAGATTGTAGCAGGAGCAATACAAGACTGGGACCGTGGCGTAGTTATTGGCCGCAGAAGTTTTGGCAAGGGACTGGTTCAAAGACAGATACCATTGAATGATGGTTCGGCAGTAAGAATCACCGTGGCCCACTACCACACCCCTACTGGACGTGTAATACAACGCCCATATACCAATGGCGAGCAAGACAAGTACTATCAGGATTTTGCAGACCTTGTAAACTCGGGCAGCGACACCATAGCCAGCATCGACAAAGCAGACCAGTACAAGACCCTCGGCAAAGGACGTACCGTATATGGCGGAGGTGGAATATATCCCGACATATATGTCAAAGCTGACACCTCGAACTACACTAGAGACTGGGCACGACTAATAAACCAAGGCATACTCAACGAATTTATAATTAGCTATGTAGATAAGAACCGCAAGGCCCTAGAGCAGAGCTACCCTAGTTTCGATGTTTTCAAGGACAAGTTCATAGTAGACTCCAACATACTTTTGCAGCTATATCAAAGTGCGGCAGACAAGAATGTCGAGATTGACACAGAGGCAATAAAGATTTCGGAGGAAGGCATCAAGGTTCAGATAAAGGCTCTTGTAGCACAGAAACTATGGGACACCAACGAGTACTTTATAATAACCAACAGCTTGGACGACGACACCTACCATAAAGCCCTTGATGTGCTTAACGACTGGGCTAGGTACGTTGAATTCTAAAGTAGAGTACAACAAAAAGGTTATTTTAATTTTGTGAGCCACAAATTATTTTTAATTTTGTAGCTCACAAAAATTAAAAACAATGAGCTTTCTACGCAAATTATACAACTGGGTTCTTAGCTGGGCCGAAAGCAAATGGGGCATATACATGCTCTTCTTCATCGCCTTTGCCGAATCAAGTTTCTTCCCTATACCACCCGACATACTATTAATAGCTTTGTGCCTTGGAGTGACAAGCACAGCAAATTGCAGTAAGAAGATATTTACTTATGCTGCCATCTGCACCTTAGGTTCTGTGGTGGGTGCTGCCTTTGGCTATACCATAGGCTCGTATATGTGGCAAACAGCATCAGGCGAGTTTACCGCCGTGGCAAATCTATTTTTCAAGATACCGGGGTTCACCATCGACGCCTACCATTCTATAAGCAACAGCTACAACCAATATAACGAGTGGATAACATTCACCGCAGGCTTCACGCCCATACCATTTAAGATTTTCACCATAGCAGCAGGTGTATGCAATGCCAACTTTGTAACCTTTATTCTGGCGTGCGTGGTGAGTCGTGGCATGAGATTCTTTATCATCGCTGCGCTGATATGGAAGTTTGGAGCACCAATAAAATCATTCATAGACAAATATTTCAACCTACTAGCCATAGCCTTCACGGTGCTGCTTATAGGTTCGTTCGTAATTATAAAATACGTTATATAGTATGAGACTATTCGGATTATTGGGCTATCCCCTAGGACACTCTTTCTCTGCTGGATTCTTTGCCGAGAACTTCCAAGCAGAAAGACAAAGCCAGCAAATGGATTATCAGAACTTTGCATTGGAGAATGTAGAGCTTATGATGGATGTAATCAAACAGAACCCTAATCTTGAAGGATTCAATATCACCATACCCTACAAAGAACAGATTATCCCCTTTCTGGATGATATAGACGCTGGCGCAAAGGCCATAGGTGCTGTGAACTGCGTAACCATCAAAGGCGGCAAGCTCAAGGGATATAACACCGACGCTTACGGCTTTGAGAACTCGCTACTGAAGCTTATCGAGGGTGCCGACAAGGCCACACTCAAGGCACTAGTGCTGGGCACGGGAGGAGCATCTAAGGCTATAAAATATGTGCTTACCAAGAATGGCATAGAGTTTAAGAGCATTTCTCGCGACAACACAAAGGCCGATTTCAGTTACGATGAACTTACGTCTGAGGTAATAAAGGCCCACCAGCTGATAATAAACACCACGCCTCTGGGAACCTACCCTAACAACCACACCTACCCTGCCATACCTTATGAAGGCATAGCGGAAGGTCACTACCTATTTGATGTGGTCTACAACCCTGCCCTAACCAAGTTCCTAGAGCTGGGAGAGAACAATGGCGCAAAGGTGCTCAACGGCTCGCGTATGCTTGTTGACCAAGCCTACAAGTCTTGGGAGATTTGGGGGCTAGAGCCTCAGAGTTTAAAATAGAAAGGCAGCCAAGCGCGAACCTGTCTGCCATACAATAAATTAAACCCCATCGGCATAAAAAAATCCGCCTAACAACATCGTTAGACGGATTTTTTATTATCGTATGTTTTATTTATTCAAACTTAGTAATCCAACCATTATAGTGGACATTCTCTGGTTTGAATTTATATTTTGGCTGTTGCTTTTGAGCCTCCTCGTCTGGGTATCCGATAGTGATAATGTTCAAAGGACGGATATAATCTGGCAAGTCAAACTCTTTTACGATAGCCTCGACAGATGAATCTTTTAGAAGAACACCACACCATACAGCTCCAAGACCTTGTGCATGTGCTGCAAGCAAGATATTTTGAGACGCTGCTGAGCAGTCTTGAATCCATGACTCAGATGTTGTCTTTGTAAAGTCACCACAAACAATGATTGCTAAAGGGGCACCTGCAACCGAGCGAGAGAGACCTGCTAGACGCTCTAGGATTTCCTTTTTCTCTATAACGATGAAAGACCATGGTTGTTGATTGTTTGCCGTTGGAGCAGACATAGCAGCTCTAAGCATTTGTTCTTGTTTCGCTCTTTCAACAGGTTGATCTGTATAAGTACGTATGCTGGTACGAGACTTAATAACATCAAGAACATCATTATCCTGAGCTGAGCAAATCGAAGGGCTAGCAACCATAGAAATCAATAATGATGCTAGTACTACGTTTAATAGTAATGAGATTTTTTTCATTGTATAGGCATTTTGGTTAGTTGATTTACAAATATATAAAATTTTCGATAGACTTAACACACTAAGCCGCAATTTTAATCATATTTAAGTTCTTTCCAAGTGTAGGTGCCGTCAGTCAGATAATCAATATCTACGTCCTCTTTATTCTCATTCAGCCACAAAACGGTATTGTCTGTACTAGCATCCAAAAAGGCCTGAGCAGAGACTACAAGTTCTCCATCGGATGACAGCACAAGAATTTCTAGTGACTCGCAACCTTGGAATGCAAAAGGATATATTGTTACAACCTCGGGCATAAACACATACTTTACTTCTGAGTTCATAAAGGCAGCGTTACTAACAGCGTATGCTTTATCAAATACGAGGCTTACGGGTAGGTTATGTTCGCTCTGGAAGTTAGAAACTTGATCCAACAAGCCATCTAGCTCTTCACTAGATGTTAGCTCAACCTCATCTGTAATCTCCCACGTGCTAGCATTCGGAAACTCTTTACCATAGCCATACTTGCCATCATCGGCAAAGTCAGACAACGAGCAAGTAACTAACGCGTCAAGACCTGTGCTTGGAGTATTATCACAGCTTATAAATGCAAGACAGACAAAAACCAGTGCCAACAAAATTCTACTTTTCATAATGTACAGGGTTTAATTGTTTACTAGAGTTACAAAAATAACAATAATTTTAACAAAACAAAGACCACCATACATATTTTTGCATATATTTGTGATATATCTAAATCTAATAAAAAATATGAAAGTAATAAAATTCACCTTCCTAATATCCCTACTTGCAATAGTAACAAGCTGTTCTTCGAGCAAGGTCGAACCTTCTAACGCCATGAAGATATACGAGCTATCGGTTGGAGGGGTATCGAGTGTAACCACAAGCTACTATGTCGCAGTTGAGAAAGACGGCCAGATTGTCAAGAGCGACCCTACACCTTATTACCAATATGAGGTACAGTTTGATGAGCAGGGACGCCTGATAAAAGATGGTGACAGCGAGTTCTTCTACACAGAGGAGGGACTCTTTGAAAAGGGAGTGCCATACACAGAGTATCTAGATGGCATGGAGACCGTTCTTGAGTTCGACGAGAAGAACCAAATTATAAGCAAGATTACTCAAAGCCCTGATGGACTATATTGCACTCAGGCCTCGACGCAGGAGTATATATATGATAATGTATCGGGTATACCCCTAGAAGACAACTGGCAAGGTGGCGAGTACTCGCTGAGCGTAACTAACACCATAGAGAATATCGATGGGCAGAACCTAATAATGCAGATTGTTGAAGTTGGAGCAGGCTATGATGAAGTTACAACAACAACCATGGATTATGAGTACACCAACTTTGACAAAAATGGCAACTGGACTCAGCGCATAAGCATCTCTACCTATATCAC
>JAWXTS010000048.1:0-13482 GCA_044433305.1 Rikenellaceae bacterium
GGAAAGGTGTCGAAGAAGGCTTTGATGGGGCTAACACCTTTATCGAGGGTGCCGTTTACTCTACTCACAAGATGTATGACATGGCTGTAATATTGAGGTTGCTTGTAGAACTCAACCTCGACATTGTGGCAGTTGCGGCTAAGGTCGTTGCGCGCCAAATCAACCAACATCACATGCTCGGCATTCTCCTTAGGGTCGGCCAGTAGAGCGGCCGCCAGATTGGCATCTGTCTGCTTGTCGCCTGTGCGGCGTGTTGTTCCTGCAATAGGGTCTATGCTTGCACAGTCGCCCTCAATCTTACAGTGGGTCTCGGGTGATGAGCCAAATATGCGGAAACCGCCAAAGTCGAAATAGAATAGATAAGGCGAAGGGTTGATGCTTCGTAGTGCGCGATAGAGCTTGAAGTCGTCGCCCTCATATTTCTGCACAAAGCGTCGCGAGAGTACAATCTGAAACACATCTCCGCGCATACAGTGCTCTATGCCCTTGGCTATATTGGCCTTATGTTCATCGTCACTCAGGGTGCTTGTTGTTTCGCCCTTAGCCCTAAAGTCATAAGTGGTGAAGTTACGGTTTGATATAGCCTTCTCCACCAGAGATAGTTCGCTTGGCTTACCATCCTCTTTCATCTCTAGCAGTAGCATATCGTTCTTATAGTCGTTGAAGATTATGATATACTTATATAATATGTATAGTATGTCTGGGGCATCGTTGGTAGGGTTTGTGCTCTCCTTGATTTCGATATTCTCTGAGTAGCGAACGGCATTAAAAGTAGTGTAGCCATAGAGTCCACAGTAGTTGTTATATTCGCCACTGACATTAAAGCGACCCAGAAAATCTGTTATTGCCATGTCTATGGTGTATTGGGCACTGATATTACTCTGCTCGATTGAGCCATCAGGGAAATTCATGGTTACCACACCTCTATTGATACCCACGCTAGCCACAGGGTCAAGACCTATGAACGAGCGGTTGTTCTCGCTACCATTATAGTCAGAGCTTTCCATAAGCGCGCTTTGAGCAAATGTGTCGCGCACCTTAAGGTAGGTGCTCACAGGAGTGTGCAAGTCGCCCAGAATGGTTTTATATTGTGTTGAATAATTAAATACTTTCATAATCTAATATTATTCAGGTTTATTGTTCAGGTAAGTTTCTATATCCTTGTCGCCACGTCCCGACACTGTAAGTACAACAACGTCGCTCTTTTGGAAGTTCATCTTCTCTAGCGCACCTAGCACGTGAGCAGACTCCAACGCAGGGATAATACCTTCTAGTATGGTTAGTTCATAGGCAGCTTTTATGGCCTCGTCATCGTTTATGGCCATAACCAAGGCTCTTTCCTGTTGTGCCAGATTTGCGTGTATAGGTCCTATGCCAGGGTAGTCGAGACCTGCCGATATAGAGTAAGGCTCCTCAATCTGACCATCTTCACTCTGCATGACAAGAGTCTTAGAACCATGGATGATACCCATCTTGCCAAGCTGTATTGTTGCAGCCGAAAGCCCCGAGTCTATACCTTTACCTCCTGCTTCGGCAAGCACTATCTTCACACGAGCATCATCTATATAATGGTATATTGTTCCTGCGGCATTGCTGCCACCTCCCACGCAAGCCATAAGGTAGTCTGGATAGTCGCGGCCTTCTTGCTCTAGAAGTTGCTTTTTGATTTCCTCGCTAATTACAGATTGTAGTCGTGCCACCATATCAGGGTAGGGGTGAGGACCTACCGTAGAGCCTATTACATAATAGGTGTCGGCAGGGTTGCAGCACCAGTCGCGAATGGCATCGTTGGTAGCATCCTTAAGGGTCATGTTGCCCGAAACCACGGGGCGAACCTCAGCACCCAACATCTTCATCCTCTCGACATTAAGGTGTTGTCTTTCGACGTCGGTCTTGCCCATATATACTATGCACTTCATGTTCATCAGAGCACAAACCGTAGCGGTGGCAACACCATGCTGACCTGCTCCCGTCTCGGCAATAATACGTTTCTTGCCCATCTTCTTGGCTAGCAAAACCTGACCTATGGCATTGTTGATTTTGTGCGCACCGGTGTGGTTTAGATCCTCACGCTTAAGGTAAATCTTACAGCCATATCTTTGGCTTAGTCGTTCTGCAAGGTATAGAGGCGAGGGGCGTCCCACATAGTCGCGCATTAGAAGGTCGAACTCTTGTTTAAACTCGGGGCTTTCAATAACCTTAAGATAGGAGTTCTTTAATTCTTCAACACAGCGGTGTAGTATCTCGGGAATGTAGGCTCCTCCAAATTCGCCGTAATAACCTTGGTCGTCAACTTTATAAGTTTTCATGTGATTTTATGTTTTAGTTTAATTTTTTCGTTAAATAAAAAAGACCTGCCGTAAGTACGACAAGTCTTTATATATCTTAGTAATCTAAGTAGTATATGTACACGACTGCTCTCTTACGACCTTTGGAGTTGTAAGCTGCGCCACCAATTTTTATTTGATACTACTTGATTCATTGTTATTCTTTTGTTTAATGCTCCCACAAATATATAAAATATTTTTTAAGTTGAAACGGTCACATTGTATTTTTTACAAATTTCATGGTTTTAGAAAAAAATATACCAACTTTTTTTGTTCTAACTGCTTTTTGGTTAGCCATTCTTTGAATAACGGTTTTTTGTATTAACTTTGTGCCAAGTGTAAGTAGTTAATCACTGTTTTGGTCCTTAACGAAAACTAAACCGAATATGAATAGATTAAGAAAGTTAAGAGTCGTTGTTGCTAGCCTATTTTTGCTGGCAGTCACTCTGTTGTTCCTAGATTTTACTGGCACCATACACAGCCTTTTGGGGTGGGTGGCCAAAGTCCAGTTTATCCCCGCTCTGCTAGGTGTTCACCTAGGGGTGGTGATAGTACTTGTAGTGTTGACCCTGCTCTTTGGCCGTCTCTACTGCTCTGTGATATGCCCGCTGGGTGTGTTCCAAGATGTAGTTAATAGATTCGCCTCACTACGCAAAAAGAGAAAGTTCTCTTACTCTCCAGCCATGTCGTGGTTGAGATATGGAGTGCTTACTGTGTTTGTTCTGGCTATTGTCGCTGGCGTAGGTTCTGTTGTGGCACTACTAGAGCCTTACAGTGCCTTTGGTCGCATCAGCTCAAACTTGTTTGCCCCAATCTACAAACTAGGTAATAATGTGTTGGCTTATTTTGCCGAGCGTGCAGATAGCTACACATTCTATACCATGCCAATATTCATAAAGAGCATAGGCGTGTTTGTCGTGTCGATAGCTACATTGGCAGGAGTATCTTTTCTTGCATGGCGCAGTGGCCGTACATATTGTAACACTATCTGCCCTGTGGGAACAATCCTAGGCTTTATCTCTAAGTTCTCTCTATACAAGATACAGATAGATACCGATAAGTGTAACGGTTGCCGCAAATGTGTGCGTGAGTGTAAGGCCTCTTGTATAGATGCTAAGGAGCATACCATAGATTATAGCCGTTGCGTAAGCTGTTATGATTGTATAGATAGCTGCTCTACTGGAGCCATAAGCTATACCAGAAGAAAAAAAGCTCAAGCTCAAAGTGAGCAGAGCAAAAAGACTGTTGACACTGCACGTAGAAGCATGCTTACCATCTCTGCCACTATGGTTGCAGGTTCGGTGGTTAAGGCTCAGGAGAAACTTGTGGATGGAGGTCTTGCCATTATCGAGGACAAGAAGATTCCAAATCGCAGCACTCGCATAGTGCCTCCCGGAGCGTTGAGCATACGCAACTTTGCTCAGAAATGTACAGGCTGTCAGCTGTGTGTTTCGGTATGTCCAAACGATGTTCTTAGACCATCGTCAGGCCTTATGAACTTCATGCAGCCAGAGATGTCTTATGAGATAGGCTACTGCCGCCCCGAGTGCAATATGTGCTCTAGCGTTTGCCCAGCAGGAGCTATAACAAAAATAGATGTGGCCGACAAGGCGTCAACACAGATAGGTCATGCGGTTCTTATCGAAAAGAACTGTGTTGTGCTTACCGATGGTGCCCATTGTGGTAACTGTGCTGTGCACTGCCCTGTTGGAGCCATAACAATGGTCAAGGCCAAAGATGAAAAGTATGGTGGACGAGAGATTCCTGTTGTCAACGCCGAGCGTTGCATAGGTTGTGGTGCGTGTGAGAATTTGTGTCCTGCACGACCATTCAGTGCCATATATGTTGAGGGACACAATGTACATAAAGCAATTTAATCTTTAGGAGCCATGTCAGAGAAAAAAAATATAAATCGCAGAGATTTTCTTAAATATCTAGGCGGCACAGCTGCTGCTACTGCCATAGCTAGTTGTACCGATGGTCAGTCTGAATCAAAGGCATCTGCTAAAGATACCTCAGCAGGCATGACATATAGAACAGTAAAAACTACGGGCGATAAACTATCATTGCTAGGTTATGGATGTATGCGTTGGCCGCGTTTGGCTACGCCAGCAGCCGACGGTAATGTTATAGACCAGCAGGCTGTTAACGAACTTATTGACCACGCCATAGCAAATGGAGTAAACTACTTCGATACATCTCCTGTATATGTTCAGGGATGGTCTGAGCGTGCTACGGGAGTAGCCCTTGCTCGTCATCCACGCGAGAGCTATTATATTGCTACCAAGCTATCTAATAATAACGTGGCATACCATAGTGCAGAGCAATCTTTGGCTATGTATAAGAGATCTTTCGAGTACCTTCAAGTTGATTATATCGATTATATGCTGCTGCATACGGTAGGTTCTAACGGCTGGGAGCACTTCAAGTCTCGTTATATAGACAACGGCATCTTGGATTTTCTGATCGAAGAGCGCAAGGCAGGACGTATCCGTAATTTGGGCTTCTCTTTCCATGGAGATGGTGCGGTGTTTGAGTATCTTCTATCGCGTCACGATGAGATAAAATGGGACTTTGCACAGATTCAGCTTAACTATGTAGACTGGAAGCATGCCAATAAGGTTGCTGTAAAGAATATAAATGGTGACTACCTATATGCTGAGCTAGAGAAAAGAGATATAGATGTGGTCATAATGGAGCCACTTCTTGGAGGTCGCTTGGCACAGCTGCCAGAGTATCTAGCAGCCAAACTTCGTGAGCAACGTCCAAGCGATTCAATCGCTTCATGGGCATTTAGATATGCGGGTAGCTTCCCTAAGGTGGTGACTGTTCTTAGTGGTATGACCTACATGGAGCACCTAGAAGAAAACCTAAACACATACTCGCCCCTAGAGGAGATTACTCCAGAAGAGAACGAACTTCTTATGGATATAGCCGACATGATGATAGACTTGCCGCTGGTGCCTTGTACCGCGTGCCAGTACTGTATGCCATGCCCTTATGGATTGGATATACCGTCTATCTTTGTGCACTATAACAAATGTGTGTGCGAGGATTACTATCCTCAGAGCAGCCAAGATGAAAACTTTACCAAAGCACGTAAGGCGTTCTTGGTTGGTTATGATCGCTCGGTGCCGAAGCTACGTCAGGCCAATCACTGTATAAACTGTCAGGAGTGTCTTGAGCACTGCCCACAGAGCATAGAAATACCTACTCACCTGCGTCGTATAGATGATTATGTTGAGTCGTTGAAACAAAATAAACTTTAAAAATTAATAACTAAAATATATAGATATGACTACATTATTGTTTCTTGGAAGTCTAGGAACAAGCGAGCTAATCGTTATTGTACTAATAGTATTGCTTTTATTCGGAGGTAAGAAGATACCTGAGATGATGAAGGGAATGGGTCAAGGCGTGCGCAGTTTCAAAGAAGGAATGAACGGCATGAAAGAAGAAATCTCAAAGACTCCTACAACTGAGGAGACTAAAGAGGAAAAGAAAGACAAATAAAGTGAAATTTCAAATTTTAAGGTCGGCTAAGGTCGGCCTTGATTTGTTATGCAAATAGTTATTAAATGGGTAATAAGTTAGTAGACGTTCAATCGGCAACATTTTGGGATCATCTGGATGAGCTTAAGTCTGTGCTGGTAAGGATAATTATAGGTGTTTTGGTGGCAGGTATAGGCGCGTTCTTCTTCAAGGACGAGGTGTTTTCTGTTATTCTGGCACCTAAAGACAGTGATTTTGTGACCTACAAGCTCTTGGGTAGCTTTAGTAGTTTGTTCAGTTCAAGCTCGCAGACCATAGAATCATTCTCTATAAACCTTATCAATACGCAGCTGGCTCAGCAGTTCATGATTCATGTTCGCATGTCTATGTATGTGGGTCTTCTGCTGGTGTTCCCGTATGTGCTCTACCAACTATTTAGTTTTGTTGCGCCAGCTCTATATGACAACGAGCAACGTTATAGCTTTAGGGTCATTTCGTGTGGGTATGTCATGTTCTTGATGGGAGTGGCACTTAGCTACTACTTGGTTTTCCCCCTAACATTAAGATTTCTAGGGTCATATCAGGTTAGCGTTGAGGTTACAAATATGATTTCACTTGAGTCATATATAAGCACTATGATGATGCTTAGTATCATGATGGGAGTGGTGTTCGAGATTCCAATATTATGCTGGTTGTTTGCCAAGCTGGGTCTTTTGACAGACACTTTTATGCGCAAGTATAGACGTCATGCTATTGTTGCCCTTCTTATTGTTTCGGCCATCGTGACACCTACGGCAGATGCCATGACGCTGTTTGTTGTTGCCATGCCTATGTATCTGCTGTATGAGGTAAGTATATTGATTGTGGCCTCGACAAAAAAGGTGGAGACAGAACAAACAGAAGAAGTAGATGAACCAGAGTCCATTGAGTAGTTTATATACATTTATTTTATTACCTTTGGTGCAAGTTTGATTGTAGAGAAATTTAAAAATCGCTTAATTTTTAAGCAAGTTAGTATTTAGACTATGAAACAAAGAATATTTATAGCGATACATTACATGGAAATAGGCGGAGCAGAGATTAGCCTTGTGGGCTTACTCAATGCTATCGACTATACGCGCTATGATGTAGATTTGTTTATTTATAGTCATCGAGGCGAGTTTATGTCGCTTATTCCTGAGCAGGTGAATATCCTGCCCGAGAGCAAGAAGTATGCTAGTATTGAGATGCCTATGCGTACGGTGCTTGTTCAGGGTTATTGGGATATTATTGTTGCTCGATTGCTTGCCCGATTTAGGTTTCAGGCTTATGCCAAAAAACATAAATTAATAGAGAGTGCAGCACACTTTCAATATATATCTAACGCAACAACTCCACTGCTTGGTTCATTAGAAAAATATGGCGAGTATGATGTTGCTATTAGTTTCTTGGCTCCTCACAATATCGTAAGGGACAAGGTCAAGGCCAAGAAAAAGATAGCGTGGATACATACCGACTATACTAATGTCAGTGCAAATGTAGAACTTGAAGTGCCCGTGTGGGATAGCTTTGACCACATTATCTCTATCTCGGAGCAGGTGAGCGATACCTTCAGCTTAATATTCCCGAGCCTTCGATCTAAACTAGTATTGATGGAGAATATATTGTCACCACAGTTTGTTAGGGCCAGAAGTGAGATGTCTAAAGTGGATGATATGCCACATAGCAATGGCGAGCATAGATTTTTGTCCATAGGAAGATATACACGTCAGAAGAATTTTGATAACGTACCTAGTATAGCCAAAAGATTGATTGACAAGGGACTGAAGTTTAAGTGGTACCTTGTAGGTTATGGCAGTGAAGAGGGCCTTATAAGAGACAAGATAGTTGAGGCTGGGGTCGAGGATACGGTAATTATGCTTGGCAAAAAACCTAATCCTAATCCTTATATCGCTACGTGCGATTACTATATACAACCCTCTCGTTGGGAGGGTAAGTCAGTCACTGTGCGTGAGGCACAGATGCTCTATAAACCAGTTATTGTTACCGACTATCCTACGGCAGGCAGCCAGATTAAGCATGGCGTAGACGGAGTTATTGTGCCTATGGATAATGAGGGTTGTGCAAATGGTATCTTTGATTTTGTGAGTAACACCTCACTTAGAGATGGTATTGTAGAGTATCTGCACAGTAACGACTATGGCAACGAACACGAAGTAGAACAATTATATAAGCTCATCTAGAATGAAAGAAAGAGTAGATTACTTTGATACTATACGAGCCTTGGCGTGCTTGTTGGTTTTGCTGACACATGCAGCTATGCCTGCTGCGGATGCTGATATGGCTGGCAAATATTATGCTTTCTTCTCTTGGTTCTCTTCAGTGAATAATGCTCTGTTCTTTTCGCTATCGGGAGCATTGTTGTTTCCAATTCTACTTGATACTAAAACATTCTATAAAAGACGTTTCCCGAAACTAGTATTCCCACTGCTCTTCTGGTCTGTTTTTGCTTTGGCATTATATTATGTCCTAGGGCGAGAGACGCTGGCGGTGTCGCTACGACAACTGGTTATGATTCCCTTTACCCCAGCAATATGCATATATTGGTTTATGTATGTTCTGTTTGGGTTATACCTGTTTGCACCTATCATATCTAAGTGGCTTGAGGGTGCTACAAAGAAGGAGCTAGAGCTTGTACTTGTGCTGTGGGCCTTTACTCTATGTGCGCCTGTTATCGACTTTGTTGTTCCTGATATGTATAACATTGAGGGTTCATATTACTATATGCTCAATTCTTTTGGTGGCTTTGTAGGTTATATGCTATTGGGGTATTATTGCAGCAAATATCCTGTGGAATTCAAGTCTAAGACCATGCTGCTTTTAGGCTGCGTTGCTATGGAAGTAGGTGTTTTTGGAATACTTGCAATATGTCAAAAAATCTATGGAGACTATTATATTTTGACAGATAATCTTTCTATCTTTACGGCACTCAGGGTGTATGTGTACTATACTCTGTTTTATAATATTAATGACTGCCTATCGAGGGTTCAACCATATATAAATCAATTTGCAAAGTATTCGTACGGTATTTACTTGGTCCATATTTTCATTATGAGGAACTTTGTATGGTTGTTATTTACAAATCATAGAATGCACCCCGCAGTTGAGGTGCCTTTGATTGTAGTAGCTAGTGCATTGTTGTCATTTATATCGGTTAAGCTAATTTCAAAGATACCTTATAGCAAATATATTATTGGTGTTTAATTTGTTAGAATTTTAAAGAATAATATGATACCTAAAGTAGTACATTATTGTTGGTTTGGTGGTAACCCACTTCCTAAGGCAGCTGTCGATTGCATAGATAGCTGGAAGAAGTTCTTGCCCGATTATCAAATCAAAGAGTGGAACGAGTCAAACTTTGATATAAACTCAAACCGCTATGTCAAAGAGGCTTATGAGAATCGCAAGTTTGCTTTTGTGACCGACTATGTGCGCCTTTATGCTCTCTACTCTGAGGGTGGGGTATATATGGATACCGATGTTGAAGTGTGTGGTAGCTATGATTATTTCTTGCACCACAAGATGTTCTCGGGCTTTGAGACCGACAACAACGTACCCACGGGCATGATGGCAGCTGAGAAAGGTTCTCTTTGGGCCAAGGAGCTGCTTGATGGGTATAAAGAAAGAGCCTTTGTTTTTGAAAATGGAGAACTCGACATGACCACCAATACAACAGTCATAACCGAATATATGCTTGGTAAGGGTCTCAAACTAAATAATAAGTATCAAGAAATAGAAGGCTTGTGTGTTATGTACCCAAGCGAATACTTTTGCCCTAAGGATCATAGAACGGGCAAGATACATAAGACAAAGAAGACCGTTTGCATACATCACTTTGCAGGCTCGTGGCTAGATAAAACATGGTACTCTGAACTAAAGCATAACTTTAAGACTTCTTTGGTTAGGCTTATAGGTGAGAGACCAATAGTATTTTTGTCAGATATAGTAACATTACGAATTTTTAGAAAATAGATATATATATATGCAAAAGATCATGCTTGTGTTTGGTACTCGCCCAGAGGCCATAAAGATGGCTCCGCTGGTCAAGCAACTCCAACAAGACAAAGATAACTTTGAGACCATAGTATGTGTTACTGGTCAGCATCGAGAGATGTTGGATCAGGTATTGCAGCTATTCGATATAAAGCCAGATTATGACCTGAATATCATGAAGCAGGGTCAAGACTTATATGATATTAGTTCGAGGATATTGCTTGGTATGCGCGATGTGTTGGCACAAGCAAACCCCGACTATGTACTCGTTCATGGAGACACAACGACCTCTATGTGCGCTGCTCTGGCTGCTTTTTATCAGCAGATTAAAGTAGCCCATGTCGAGGCTGGCTTGCGTACTCATAACATATATAGCCCATGGCCCGAGGAGATGAACCGTCTGCTTACGGGTCGACTTGCCAGCTATCATTTTTCGCCTACGGCTTCAAGCGAACAGAACTTGCTCGGTGAGGGTGTGGATTCAAAAAATATTATCGTCACTGGCAACACGGTCATAGATGCTCTTAACTATGTTGTTTCGCGCATAGGGTCTGACAAGGCTCTAGAGAGTAGCATAGTAGAGAATCTTGTTTCTAGAGGTTATGACATAAAGCGTCTTGATGGAGATAAGAAAATGGTGCTTATTACAGGTCACCGCCGTGAGAACTTTGGTCAAGGATTTATCAATATATGCAACGCTATAAAGACCCTAGCAGAGCAATATCCAGATGTTGACTTTGTTTACCCTATGCACCTTAACCCTAATGTGCGCAACCCAATAAAGGAAGTTTTTGGCGAGCAGCAGTCCTCAAATATATTCTTTATCGAACCTCTAGACTATCTTGATTTTGTCTATATGATGAACAGAAGTTATATTATACTTACTGACAGTGGTGGCATACAGGAGGAAGCTCCTAGTTTGGGTAAGCCTGTGCTTGTCATGCGCGATACGACTGAACGACCTGAGGCCGTGGATGCAGGAACGGTCAAGCTTGTAGGTACAAGTAGTGATGCTATTGTTGAGGGAGTGGAGACCTTGTTGCTCTCTAGCGAGCAGTATATGCAGATGAGTGGTCAGATTAACCCTTATGGAGATGGTCTTGCCTCACAGCGTATAGCCCAGTTTTTTGCAAATATTAAATAATAGATATGTTTGATTTTATACCCATATATCTTTATACTCCTGTGTTCAACTATCTGATTCTGATACTTGTTCTAGGTGTATTTGTGAAAACTCAAGCACAAGATATCTTTCTCAAGCAAGCCCAGGAATCATACATAGGAATAGTTCTGTGCTTTGTTATGATTCTATATATGGGTCTTAGACCTATCAGTGGTTATTACTTTGGAGATACGGGAAACTATGCCAGCTCCTATTATTTTATGCAGAGTAATTTACATAATGCGTATGATATTTTTGGAGATAGGGATTGGGTGTTTAATGGCTTGATGCGACTATTTGCATTTTTCTCCGATGTACATGGGTTCTTTGTTTTTTGTGCAGCAGTATATGTATTGTCAATATATGTTGCTATGCGTAATTTCTTTGGCTATCGTTACTATATACCACTTATTGTGGCCATGAGTATGTTTACGTTTTGGAGTTATGGAACCAATGGTATCAGAAATGGCATGGCAGCCTCGGTAGCTATCTTGGCTCTAAGTTATCGTCCACGATATATTCTTATGCTTATTCTATCTGTCATAGCTGTTGGTATTCATACATCTATGGGTATAACCGTGGTTTCGGCCGTTGCGGCATTGTATGTTAGAAACCCTAAGATATATCTAGGAGTATGGCTTCTGTCCGTAATGAGTTCCCTGTTTCGAGGAGCATATTTGGCTAACTTGATAACAGCTACTGGTTTTGTAGGTATGGATACCATAACTAGTTATATGAATAACACTGATTTCAACTATCAGTTTAGTCAGTTGGGATTCCGCTGGGATTTCTTATTATATAGTTCTATCCCCATTGTTGTTGGTTGTTGTTTTATCTTCTTGTATAATTACAAGGACACTATCTATATATGGTTGTTTAATATCTACCTTGTTACCAATGCGTTCTGGGTTATCTTTATCGAGTCGGCATTCTCGAACCGTTTTGCTCAGATTTCGTGGTTCATAATGCCTTTGGTGTTGATATATCCGTTTATGTCTCAGCGTTTCTGGAGCGACCAGTCTAAAAAAGTGGGAATCGCTGTGGTTATATTCTATATATTTACCTTCTATTCCAACATTATTCAAGGCTATTAATCATGGAAATACAATCTACTTGCCTGCTGACGGTCTTTACTCCTGCCTATAATAGGGCACATACGATAGGGCGCACCTACGAGAGCTTGCTAAGACAGAGTTCTAAGAACTTCTGTTGGCTTGTTGTTGACGATGGCTCTAGTGATAATACACGCGAGCTTGTCGAGGGATGGGTAGCTGAGAAGAATATAGACATAAGATATATCTACCAAGAGAATCAGGGTATGCACGGAGCACATAATACAGCCTACCGAAATATCACCACAGAGCTTAATGTGTGTATAGACTCAGATGATTATATGCCCGATGATGCTGTCGAGATTATCGAAAAGTTTTGGACGGCAAATGGTTCAGATAAGTATGCTGGTGTCATAGGTTTGGATTATACTATCGAGGGCAAACTGATAGGCTCTGATTTTGACGAGGGTATGACTCATACTACTCTTATGGGTTATTATCAGAATGGGGGCCGTGGAGATAAAAAGTGTGTGTATCGCACAGACCTTATGCAGCAGACCAAGGAGTATCCTATCTTCGAGGGTGAGAAATATGTTGGCTTGGGCTGTCGCTGCTTCGAGATAGACCAGAAATATACCTTGTTGACCATAAACAAACCGCTTGTTATTGTTGATTATCAGGTTGATGGTTCTAGTATGTCTATGTATCGCCAGTATTGGAATAATCCACGAGGCTTTGCCTATATGCGCAAACAAGATATGGTGTATTATAAGAGCTTAAAACAGAAGTTGAGGGCCTGTGTGCACTATGTTTCTAGCTCGATAATCTCAGGAAATAAGAGATTCATTAATGAGTCGCCAATGCCATTTTTGACAATTTTGTCTGTGGTACCTGGGTGGTTTTTATATTTGCATATACGTTCAAAAGTCAGAAAACAAGCTAGTTTTAAGATAGGTAAATAGAAGTAGGAATGGGCGATTTTTCATATAGTGTGGCAATACGTACCTTGGGCAAGGCAGGCGATAAGTTCCAGCAGGAGCTGGACTCGCTGGTGAGTCAAACCATAAAGCCGTCCAAGATAGTCGTGTATTTGGCCGAAGGCTATGAACGTCCAACGCAGACAGTGGGCGTGGAGGAGTATGTCATAGTACCTAAGGGCATGGTTTCTCAGCGTGCCTTGGACTATAAAGAAATAGATACGGACTATATTTTGCTGCTTGACGACGATGTTTTTCTTGCAGAGGATGCCATGGAGAAGATGCTTAAGACGATGGTTGAGCGACAGGCCGATTGTGTCGCTGCTGATGTTTTTAAGAACCATAAGATGTCTCTGCTCACAAAGATATACTCCTATGCTACCAATATGGTCTACCCTCGCTTTTGGAGCAAGTGGGCATTCAAGATAGGTGCTAATGCT
>JAWXTS010000049.1:0-13244 GCA_044433305.1 Rikenellaceae bacterium
ACGACTTATCGTTGAGATTTCTTCAGCGGTTGCCAAAGCAGCTATCGACTCAGGTGTTGCAGGTCGTACTATCACTGACTGGGATGAGTACAAACAACAACTTAGAGACAGAAGAAAGAAATAATCTACATCAATCATGTAGCTTCAATAGTCTAAGGCAATCCTTTGAAAATAAGGGTTGCCTTTTTTTTGTTGCTAGTCTGTGACTACTCCACTATTTTTTTTATCTTTGCACCAAAGATAAGAACTTAGATGAAAAAAAAGATATTTATATTTAGAGCCATGCTAGTTGTGGCTGTGGCGTTGATGATTAGCCCTGTTGTGGCTCAGGTTTATCAACCGCATATTAGTGCTGTTATTCCAAGTGTGGCTCGCGAGACGGTGCGCCCGCTGACCTTGCCTTTCTCCTCTAAAGAAGAGTCTGTGGCAGCGATAGGAACTACTCAGCTAGACACCCTTAATTCTCTGTATGTTAGAAGCCTTAATGGTGAGTGGACCATGCAGCAACTACCTGTGGGTACGCCTATTACAGATGTTGACGCCCTAGAGAACTCTTTTGAGAAGCAAACAACGGCTGTGCCTCAGAAGACTCAGTACGCCAACACTCTACTTGTATATCGTCGCGCCATGAGCGTGCCTTTTGCATGGGTTGGCCGCTCGGTGTTCTTGCGTTTGTCGCGTGTTTCTGGAGGCTGCTATGTATATGTCAATGGTCAGAGAGTGGGTTATACTAGTGACTCGCGTGTTGACGCTGAATTTGACGTTACCCAATATGTGAATGAGGGCCGTAATGATATTAAGCTTGTTGTTTATTCTGAACATTCAAGCTCGGGCATGGAAAATTATACTGATGTTGCGCAGGCTGGCCTCGATGGTGATATAACTTTGTTCTCGCAACCAAGGCTAAGAATCAGAGATATTGAGACCCAAAGTTACCGCGACCCAGCCACTGGAGACGGTGTTGTTCTTATGGGTATAATCATGAACACTAATATGCTTAATGCTCGCACGGTGACTATTATGTACGAGCTTGCCGACCAGAGCGGCAAGGTGTTGTCTAGAGATAAAAGAGAGCTGACCCTAGAGATGAAGGGTGAGGATACGGTGGAGTTCTATACTCGTGTACCTAATGTTAAGATGTGGAGCAGCGAGAGCCCCAACCTCTACACTCTAACGGTGAGGACTTTCTTTGAGGGTCGCTATCCAGAATATGTGTCTTGTGATTTAGGCTTCCGCAAGGTTGAAGTTACGGACAATGGACTTGAGATAAACGGCAAGAAGATAGCCATCAGAAGTGTTATGTATAATCCAGAGGGTAAGAGCATTGCGCAAATTCAGGAGGATATAATCAAGCTTAAGAGCTATGAGGTGAATACCCTTATTATAGAGCGTTATGAGCCACAGGATTGGTTCTTTACTATCTGCGATAGACTAGGAATGTACGTGTTTAATAGAGCCAATATCAACACCAAGAAAAGCGGTGAAAGTCCTGTCATAGGTGGTTCTTTGGCCAATAATATATCGTGGATCGATGCTTATATTGAGCGAGCTAAAGACGTTTATCTTTCGTCTCACCGCTATGCTTCGGCCATAGGGTTTATCCTTGGAGATGGTGGTGGCAATGGCTACGCGCTTCAAGAGGCTTATCTTGCGACCAAAGAGCTTTCGTCTGATCGCCCAGTTGTCTGCTTACAGGCTCAAGGGGAGTGGAACAGCGATATGACTCCAGCTGATATATATTCAGGTTCTAGAGATAGGTTGCTCATAGGAGAACTTATGCACTGGCAAAGCGATATACCTACATTGTTTTCGGCCAGCTACAATGGTAGTGGAGTGCTAACGGTGACTAACATGAACAACTTTGCCGATATGTCTGACTTCGATTTAAACTATAAAATCATGGTCAAAAATAGAGTGGCAAACAAAGGCACTATACCTGTAATGCTTGGCCCAGGAGCCAGTGCAAATATAACTTTACCCGTAAAACGTTATCCTAAATCATATATGCTTGATGTTGCCATTGTAAGAAAAAGAGGTGGCAACGAGGTTTTTGCTCAGCAGTTCGATTAATCGAAAAACGATTGTGCTCTAAAATATTATGATAATGGCCTTTAATGGTATATTATTTGAGCAATTAAGGTAAAGGATAATTAGAAATCATATATGAAAAAGACTAAAGATCAAGAGCAAACTGTTGATAATCAGTTTGTAGAGAACAACACTCAGGCGGGTGTTGAGAATCAAAGCGAAGCTAACCAAGCACAAGAGAATGACAATATGTCAGAGGGCGAAGTAGAAGAATCTGACAATTCGGAAAAAATGGCAGATGCCCAAGTCATTAATTGGCAGGATAAATATTTACGTTTGTCGGCAGAATTTGATAACTATCGCAAGCGTACCCTTAAAGAAAAAGCAGACCTTATAGTCTCTGGTGGCGAGGATGTAATCAAGTCATTGCTTGTTGTGCTGGACGATATGGACAGAGCTATTGCAGCAATGGAGACAGCAACCGACACAGAGTCTGTGGTGATGGGTATCAAGCTGATACAGCAGAAGTTGGATGATACCATGAAGAGCAAGGGTCTAAAAGAAATCGAGGCCGTAGGTTTGCCTTTGGATACAGACCTTCATGAGGCTGTGGCTAAGTTCCCAGCTGGAGAGGATAAGCAAGGAAAAATCATTGATGTGGTACAAAAGGGATATACCCTAAAAGATAAAGTTGTACGTTACGCTAAAGTAGTAGTAGGAGAGTAACCCATGGCAAAGAGAGATTATTATGAAGTGCTAGGTGTGACTCGCTCAGCCTCGGCAGATGAAATAAAAAAGGCTTATCGCAAGGCTGCAATCAAATATCACCCAGACAAGAACCCTGGTGATAAAGAGGCCGAAGATAAGTTTAAGGAGGCGGCAGAAGCCTATGATGTGCTTAGCAATGGCGACAAGAAAGCGCGCTATGATCAGTTTGGTCACGATGGTATGCGTGGTGCTGCTGGTGGCGGTGGCGGCTTTGGCGGCGGCGGCTTCTCTATGGATGATATATTCAGCAACTTTGGCGACATCTTCGGTGGTGGCTTCGGTGGCTTTGGTGGCGGTGGCTCGGCTCGTAGAGTTAACCGCGGCTCGGACCTGCGCATCAAGGTGAAGCTAAATCTTAAGGAAGTTGTGAACGGCACAACCAAGAAGCTGAAGATAAATAAGTTTGTTACTTGTGACCTTTGTGGTGGCTCGGGTGCCAAGGATTCTCATTCCTTTGAGACCTGCTCGACTTGTAATGGTTCGGGCTATGTCACTCAGATGGTAAACACCTTCTTTGGTCGCACGCAGACTACTCAGGCTTGCCCAACATGTGGTGGTGATGGTAAGATTATCAAAACTCCATGTACTAAATGTAAGGGCGAGGGAGCTATCCGTGGCGAGGAAGTCGTTGAGATACGTATCCCAGCTGGCGTAGGCGAGGGCATGCAGCTTTCGGTAAGCGGCAAGGGTAATGCAGCGCGCCGAGGTGGTGAGAATGGTGACTTGCTTGTTCTAATCGAAGAACAAAAAGACCAAGAGCTAGTAAGAGATGGCAACGATTTGATATACAACCTTAATATATCTATTCCAACGGCTGTGTTGGGAGATAGTGTTGAGGTGCCAACGGTAGATTCGCGTGCCAAGATTAAGATAGAACCAGGTACTCAGGCAGGTAGTGTTCTTCGCCTTAGAGGCAAGGGTGTGCCAGATGTTAATGGCTATGGTAAGGGTGACTTACTTATAGTAATCAATGTCCACATACCTAAGAACTTAAAATCTGAGGATAGAAAGCTGGTTGAGAAAATGAACCAAAGCGAGACCTTCAATAAAGTTGCTCCAGAGAAAGATGTCAACATCTTTGACCGTATGCGCAACTTTTTTAGATAGTTATCGCTAAAGATACACTAATGGACCTAAAAGGGCTTAATTAGTATCATTAAGCCCTAGGTTATATTCATTAACTTTGTTTACCTAATACTTTTAGCCATGTTTAAGTTTGTAGCATTTAAGACCCAAAAACCAAGAAGTTTTAACTATAAACCTCTATATTATAGCCCTGAGAAAGAGGCACGCGAAGAGCGTCGTAAAGAGCTTTTGTCTAAGCGTGGAATATTTGAAGATGATTCGAAGACAGGGGGCAAAGATTCTAATGAATATCGCCCAGGTCAGTATATAGCCTCTAAGCGTCAGAGTAGGGTGGAAAGTTCCTATGATAAGTCGCGTGGTAATTCTAGTAAGATTAGACTTTTGGCACTTGTAGTCATAGTTTGCTTGCTGGGCTATTGGATATTCCTAATGTAGAGTTACTATGTCAGATTGTATAAAACTTTTATCCGAGCTAGTCGCTAATCAGATTGCCGCAGGTGAGGTGGTTGAACGCCCCGCATCTGTTGTGAAAGAGCTGCTTGAGAATGCCATAGATGCAGGCTCAAGCTCTATCACTGTGAACTTTGGTGACGGAGGAAAAGAGTTTATACAGATTGTTGACAATGGCTGTGGTATGTCGGTTAATGATGCACGCTTGGCATTTGATAGGCACGCCACTTCAAAGATTTCTAATGCTGACGACCTTTACAACCTGCATACTTTTGGCTTTAGGGGTGAGGCTTTACCCTCGATTGCTTCTGTGTCTGAGGTCGAGCTTCGTACTCGTCAAGAACAAAATGAGCTAGGCACTAAGGTTGTGATTAATGGAGGTAAGTTTGTATCTCAGGATATGATAGCTACCTCTGTGGGTTCTATGTTTATCATAAGGAACCTATTCTATAATATTCCTGGTCGTCGTCGTCACCTCAAAGATGCACGTGTAGAAACCAAGCATATCATTGCTGAGTTTACGCGTGTGGCACTAGTAAATGTAGATGTGGCCTTTGCCCTCTATAATAATGATGTTCAGGTTTATAACTTGCCTGTCACCAACTTGCGCCAGCGTATAGCAGGTGTTATAGGAAAGAATATATCGGCCAATCTGCTGGAGCTTAATGTGGAGACAACTCTGTGTCGCATACATGGTTTTGTTGGACGTCCAGCCTCGGCCAAAAAGAAAAATGGCGAGCAGTACCTCTTTGTCAATGGGCGTTACTTCTCTGGAGGTTACTTCCGCAGTGCCATATTGCAGGCTTACTCAAATCTTATCCCTGCTGATATGCAGCCTGCATATTTCATATACTTTGATGTTGATCCATCTAAGATAGACGTTAATGTGCACCCCAAGAAGACAGAGATAAAGTTTGAGGACGAGCAGGTTCTGTGGCAGATTCTAAATGCAGGAGTGCGCGAGTCGTTGGCCAAAACAGGTGTCATGCCTCTTATGGACTTTGATGTTGATGATGATGCCATACAGATACCCGTCTTTACAGAGAATCAGGGCTATCGTCCAC
This sequence comes from Rikenellaceae bacterium, assembly GCA_044433305.1. Lineage (GTDB taxonomy): Bacteria > Bacteroidota > Bacteroidia > Bacteroidales > Rikenellaceae > JAWXTS01. Next base: position 5,397 of record JAWXTS010000049.1, read on the forward strand.
CAGAAACGGGGGCCAATCCTAACTTCAATCCATTTGATGCAGAACTAGATACGGGATATAACTTTAGCAAGAAAGCAGAGTCTGCTGGCTCGGATAGATTTGCGGCCTTTGACATAGGGCGTCGCGAGTTTTACAGTCCTAGCTCAGATTTGCCTGCTGCTGCCAAAGAGCTTATCAAGGATGAGATACTCTCAGGTATAGACTTTGAATATACAGATATTGAGACCGACACCATAGATTTTATCAATGGCAACCAATATAAGGAGATTGACGGACAGCTCGAATTTACGGAGCATATTTCAAGTATGAGTAGTCAGGAGCCCACGGCTCAAGACACTATGCTGGATATAGAGAGCGTGGACGAGTTTTCGGATATAATGTCTGTTGGTAGTGCCTATGCTGCTGCTGTGTATAAGGGCAATCTGCTGCTCGTAGATATAGATAGGGCAATGTACAGAGTGCGCTATGATTATTATCTGAAGCGTCTAGGAGGCTCTAGTGCCATATCTCAACAGCTGCTGTTTACAGAATCTGTTGAGCTTTCTAAGAGTGAGTGTACGCGCTTGCAGGATAACATGGATGAGCTTGATGCAGCAGGCTTCGACATCTCTTTTGAGAGCGACGAGAGAGTGGCTATCATGGGTCTTCCGCCAGAGCTTAAGGGTTCGCCAAGCGAGATTATCCGCGAGATGGTGGACAACCTTTCAGATGATGTCTCGTTGCAGGAAAATAGACGAGCGAACATGTGTCGCCTTTTGGCACGTATGGACACCTCGTCACAATCAAAAAATTACTCGCCCGAAGAACTTAAGGTATTACTAGAAGACCTTATTCTGTGCGAAGATTACAGTTTCTCACCCGACGGTCATGCGATACTATCGTCTATGACCCCAAGTGAAATAGCTAAAAGACTTAAATAATTACAATTATGATGAATGGAAGAATGGGAATGTTTACAACGCCACCTGTTGTAAAGAACCTGATAATAATAAACGTACTATTTTTTATGGCAGAGTCTATGCTGCCAAACGGAATAGGCATGGCGATAAGCGATAAGTTGGCCCTATACTCACCCTTGAGTGAGAACTTCCATCTTTATCAGATTATAAGCTACATGTTCTTGCATGCCAACACCTCGCACCTATTTATGAATATGTTTGCGCTATGGATGTTTGGTAGAACCCTAGAGTATGACTTGGGCAGCAAACGCTTTCTGAACTACTATATCCTTACGGGTATAGGCGCGGGTATTCTGCATCTTGGTGTCAGCTACCTTGAGGTCGTGCATATCAGAAGTGTAATTTCTGATGCCGCTAGTGCTGGTATGTCACTTGGCAATCTTAATGCAGCCCTTATAAATAGAATTAATGCAGCCACTATCGGAGCTTCGGGTGCCGTGTTCGGTATATTGCTTGCCTTTGGTGTGTTGCATCCAAACGTAAGAATCATGCTTCTTATTCCACCTATTCCTATTAAGGCTAAGTGGTTTGTGATAATCTATGGCGTCATAGAACTTACCATGGGCGTTGCTAGCTCTTCTGATGGTATAGCTCACTTTGCACATGTGGGTGGTATGATATTTGGATTCTTGTTGTTGCACTACTGGAAAAGAACACACAGAATATTCTTCTAGACAAACCAAAGCAAGGACTATGTACTATAACTCACCCAAGCGGCGCAAAGGCTTTTTTGCTAAGGTAGCAACCTCGGTAATGTTCATGCTTACTATGGCTTGTGCTGTCTTGTTGGTAGTGATTTACTGGGGTTCTTCGGTTAATCCTAATGACTTCTGGCCCTTTGCCTTCCTCACTCTTGGCATGCCAATAGTCATGATTATAAACTTTCTTCTTATTCTCTATTGGATATTTAGATGGAAGTTGATAGTGGTAATACCTTTGGTGGCAATGCTCATAGGTATAAACAATATCTCGGCGTTCTACAAACCCTCGTTTAGCAAAGACTATAATAATGATGTTCCTCGCAATGCTATTAAGATAGTGAGCTATAATGTGGGGGGATTCTTTAATATGGAGAAGGATGGACGCATGGTCTCTATTGTCGATACTGCAACATCTTTTGTTAAGAGCCTCGAACCAGATATAATATGTTTCCAAGAATATGAGGCCAACTATAAGAACTCTAAGTATGAGATAGATAGCCTGCTTGGTGATTGGAAGTATAGCCAAACATTCTACACTATGGCTTCTGACGATGGGGTTAATGGTTGGGGCTTGGCTGTTTATAGTAAATACCCTATCCTGAAACATGGAGGCATAGAATACCTGAGTAATAACGGCTCTATGTGGGTTGACCTCTTAGTAGGTAAGGACACGGTACATCTTTTTAATAATCACCTTCAGTCTATGTGTATATCTCGTGAGGAGAAAGGTATGTTCGACCCAGTTCAGGATAAAGAGCATATGGCCAAGGAGAAGATTCGAGGTCTTGTATACAAGATGAGAGAGAATTTTAGGCTACGAGCAAACCAAGCGGATACCATGGCCACCATAATCTCAAAGTATGATAATAGGGTTATTGTTTGTGGTGATTTTAACGATACTCCCTTATCCTACACCTACCGCACTATGAGGGGTAATCTGTTAGATACTTTTATCGAGAGCGGCTCGGGTCTTGTTAATACATACAGAGATCTGTTTGGTATTTTCCGTATAGACTATGTACTTCACTCAAAAGACATAAGTTCTATCAACTTTGAGGTCATAGACAACGGTTTGAGCGACCATAAAGCCGTCAAATCAACAGTATTGCTGAATTAGAAAGTAAAGAGAAACACCTACTTCACTCCTCGTTAGTTTAATGAAGGGTAGGGGTGTCTAATGATTGTTAGTACACATCTTCTTGGTTAGCTCGCACACAAGTCCATTGCAAGCATCTTTGAGTATATCAAGCACATTCTCAAAACCGCTGTCGCCGCCATAATATGGATCTGGCACATGGTCTATAATATGCTTGCTGCAATAGTCAGTCATACGTCTGATTTTATTCTTGCATTCTATGTCTGGAGCCATCTCGCTTAGCTTGTCAACATTTTTGTTGTCCATACATATAAGCAGGTCGAAGTTGAAGAAGTCATCAAAGGTAATCTGTCGTGAACGACTAGATATGTCATAGCCACGCTTAGAGCCAGCATACCTCATACGGGTATCTGGTAGTTCTCCTGCATGACCGCCATAAGTTCCCGCAGAGTCAATAACAAAATCATCCTCTATGTTACGCTGGGCAACAAGATGTCTGAATATTGCTTCCGCAGATGGAGAGCGGCATATATTTCCTAGGCACACAAAAAGTATTTTTACCTTCATTCTAGTTTTGTGATTTCGATTTGAATTCAAATGTAATACATTTATATTAATAAATTAGATTGGTTTTGATTTGATGTCTGTAACTTAAGATTAAGTTAATTCTAACTTAACATATCGGCACTATTTCTGCATACTCAGAGCACTTGGAAGATGATATAACATGCAATTTATGGAAAAGTCAAGTATGCTCGAAAGCAGGCTAAATAGTCTTACATTGGTATGTAGTCTGCTATTATTTTTAACTCTGTCCTTTGATGCCATCTGGAAAAAGGGGCAAGACAATATGGTTACAAGTTACATTCAGCTTATGGTGTGTCTTGTGTTTCTGTTCGATTTTTTTGTTCGGCTTGAGCGCAGTAAGAATAGAGTGAAATTTGTCTGGTCCAATTTTTTGTTGCTGCTAGTGTCTATACCATATATGTTTGTTGTGAGACACGTAGATTTGGATATTAGTAATGGGGCGATGTATATACTGCACTTTATGCCAATAATCAGAGGGCTGTATGCTCTGGGTGTTATGCTTCGCTTTTTGGGTAAGAGTAGTATCTCGACTCTCTTTATAACATATTTGGGTGCTATGCTCTCGATGATATACTTTGCAAGTATCCTGTTCTATGAATATGAACGTACAGTAAATACTAATATTACTAATTACTGGGAATCTTTATGGTGGGCATGTATGGACGCCACCACCGTAGGCTCAAATATTATTGCCCAGACGGCCATGGGCAAGGTGCTTTCTGTGGCTCTGGCGGCCATGGGCATGATGATGTTTCCTATTTTTACCAGCTTTGTTTTGGGCTTGTATCATAAAAAGAACGGTGAATCTGTCGCCGACTAATCTGCTAGTGTCCTAAATCAAATTTCTATATAAGTGATTATACTTATTTTGCACTCTGTTTGTATCTGGTAATTTGATGCTTATAAAAAAAGCCCTACATTTGTGTTATTGAATAAAAATAACATTATGGACTTTAAGGCTACTCAATACAAACTTAGAAATGTTGCCAACTCACGTGAATTTAACGATAGCGGTTGGCTCTTGGATGATCCTCAATCTACTGAACCAACACTTATTAGAGCAGACTACGAAGTGCGCCAGATTAATGTTGGCGACAGCTCGTTGGGTATCTATCGCTTTGGCGACTGGTTGCCAATCTCTCGTCGACTAGAAGGCTCTAGCTCGCCCGTAACTATCCTAAGCAAGAAGCTAGGCGAGTACCTTGGTATAAAGAATCTGTATATCACATTCAATGGATACTATCCTGAGATAGGCGCCAATATGACAACGTGCTCGTTTAAAGAAACTGAGGCTTATTCTGTATGTGGTCGTTCTAGCGGTCCTTATGATGGTAAGATACTTGTTGTTGCTTCGGCAGGTAACACGGCTCGTGCCTTTGCAAAGGTTTGCTCAGAGAATAATATACCTCTTTTGTTGAGTGTGCCTGAGGACAACCTTGATGCGCTATGGTTTGAGAAACCACTTAATCCATGTGTTCAACTTGTGTGTGCCGAGAAAGGCGGAGACTATTTCGATGCTATACATATCGGCAACCTTGCCCTAGGTAGCGATAAGTTCTATGCCGAGGGTGGCGCGAAGAATATCGCTCGCCGCGACGGTATGGCAACAACAATGTTGTCGGCAACAACAACCATAGGCCGTATTCCTGATTACTACTTCCAAGCTGTTGGTAGCGGTACGGGAGCTATTGCCGCTTGGGAGGCCAACCAACGACTTATCGAAGATGGTCGCTTTGGTGACACCAAAATGAAACTTATGGTTTCTCAGAACTATCCTTTCGTTCCTATGTACAATGCTTGGAAAGCTGATTCACGTGCTATGCTTGAGTATGATGATGATACAGCTCGCAAAGATGCTGAGACAATCAAAGCTAAGGTTCTTTCTAACCGCAAGCCACCGTATGGCATAACTGGCGGTTTGTATGATGCACTTAAAGATTCGCAAGGCGATGTGTTTGTTGTTACTAACACCGAGCTTCAGCAGGCAGCAAGCTTGTTCGAGCAGATGGAAGGTATAGATATTTATGCTGCTTCGGCAGTGGCTGTATCGTCACTTATGAAGGCTGTTAAAGATGGCTTGGTTGACAAGGACAAGACTTTTATGCTGAATATCACAGGTTGTGGCGAGAAACGACTACGAGAGGGTAGAGAGCTATATCAGCTTAAACCTTCGGTAGTATTCAAGCTAGATGTTAAAGCCGAAGAGGTTATCGCACAAATTGAGAAACTGTTCTAAGATATAACGATATATTGATATACAACAAAGGGAATGACGATATTTGTCATTCCCTTTTACTTTTACAGGTATGGCTAAGAAGTGGTTGGCCGCAACACTCTGATTTTAAGTTCTCCACAGCATACTCTAGGGTATGTGAGGGTAGGACTTGAAATCTAGCAAGGCAGCAGATGAGCACTTCTTAGTCATACTATCTTAAGCTGCAATGCCTTAGTATATCATATAAGAACTTAGGCCTTGTACGCTGCTAGGGCTTATGGTGCTAAAAGCCTCAGTGGTAGAGGTAGAAGAACGTGATAATATAAGATCGGTAACCTTCTCATCTTTGTCATAGTTTTTCCATCTTAGCTCTATGTACAGTTTATCGTATTCCGCAGGTAGTAGATCAGCAACTCGTAGAGAAACAACTCCTTTAGAGCTGTAAGACTCTCTATCCTCGTATGCATTGTGTTTTAGCTCAATTACTACATTATTGTCCTCTTGCTCTGTAACTAGACCGTTTATAAGGTGTGTCTCATCGTTCAATAGCATGGTAAACGAAATATTAAGGTATTTAGACATGCTAATCCAAGTGTCGTTTATATGAATCTCGTCGTCGCCAAGTTCCTCAAGCTCATCCTCAGTAAGGTCTGCCTCTATCAAAACATCTTTAGTAAGAATCTGACTCATAGCGTTGATGCGGACTTTGTAGTCTGTTGTAGTTGTTTCATCATCGACAAGATCCTCTAGGATGCTGAAGTTGATAAGTAGGCGATAGCCTGCCTTAAGATAAGAAGCACTACTTTCATTTTCTACAACTTCAAGAATTCTGTTGTTATCTAGTAGAATATGAGAGTCGTCGATAACATCTCCATAATAGATGTAATATTCTTCTGACGAATAATTGATGTCGCTACATGAAGAAAGCGTGAATGTTGCTACAATAGCAGCAAGCAAGAAACTAAAGATTTTTTTCATTGTTTTATGTGTTAATTGTTTTTGGTTTATATTCTAGATGTACTTGGTCGCAAAAATGTTGCATTAAAAACGTGTTCTTATACCCATTCGAAGATCAAATTTCAGGTTGTCGTCTGTGCGATAGGTAGTTGGGTGATTGCTATTTCTGAAATAAAAACTCACTCCTGGTTCTAAGAATAGTCCTAGGCGAGGCATTATGTCATAAGCGATACCCGAATGTAGGGCTGCCGAGAATAGCGGGCCTTTGGCCTGAAGATCCTCCGTTATGGATGACGACAGTGTCGAGCCGCTATAAATATCTGTTGTGGTTTTGGCATTGACAGCGACCTCGATTGTTCCACCAGCAGATAGATAGAAATCAAATTTGCTATGTGGTGAGCCAAAAGAATACCTTGCCCTTAGTGGCATGCCGATATAATGTATCTGCTGTTTTATATGATAATCATATGTTGCTTCGAGCTGGGCCGTTGATTCAAGGTAAGAGTAGCTCAGTCCAGACTCTATGCTGATAGGGCCATTGCCTATCCTCTTGCCGACGTTTATTCCTAGGGTTATAGGGAACTTGTGTTTGTAGTTGTCGACTGTCTTGTTGGCATCACTGCTGTTACGAGTCGATATTGTTTCGCTGAGCGTATATTGACTAGGCATGGCACTGATGCTCACACTTGAGAATGGGTCGCCATCTGCTGAGGCCAGCGCACCGATAAAGACATCTGCAATCCAGCCCTTGTCTCTGGCTTCACGTCTAAAATCTATCTGGCCATTTTGTTTGTTGTCTTGATTTAGAGAGAAGCTGGTATATCTCTTTTCGACGTTATTATTGTAGCCTGAGTTAGAGGCGTTGTTGCTTCTGTCTTGGCTTACATTGTAATTAGTTGGGGTAGTAGTTTGGCGAGCCTCCATGGTTTGGGATATAGTTTGGGGCTGTTCTTGCTCTGTTTCAGGTTCGATACTTTTAGATAATTTGGCCATTATAGTGCTCTCTGAGGCTGGTTCGATGCTCTTAACATCGTCTAGTATGTCTGCTAGAACATGAATTTCAGGTCCCTGTTCTACTATTGCTATATAGTCAACCGAAGGCTCGAATTGCGCCTTGCGATGTATGCCTCCCACAACAAGTGCTGCTATAATGCAGGCCGCGGCACAGCTGCTTATAGTGCGAAATAAGACTGCTCTGTGTCTCTGTCTCTTAAGAACAGGGGTCAGCTCTGCCTCAAGGCTCAAGAAATCACCTAGCGGAGGTGCCATCTGCTGGTTTGACAGTTTCTTCTTTAGTATGTCTTCAAAACGATCTTTCATATCTTAAATGAC
>JAWXTS010000050.1:0-12926 GCA_044433305.1 Rikenellaceae bacterium
CAGGACTAACCAACCTAAGATACATTGCTTGTAACGACAACTCGCTTACATCTCTAGATTTATCAGGACTAACTAGTCTAGAATCCCTTTATTGTAGCTACAACTCGATTACTTCTCTAGATCTATCAGGGCTAACCAACCTAGAATATATTGATTGTTACAACAACTCTCTTACTTCTCTAGATGTTTCAGACCTAAGCAGTCTAGAAGGTCTTTTCTGTTATAGCAACTCTCTTACTTCTCTAGATGTTTCAGGCCTAAGCAGCCTACAATATCTTTCTTGTTACGGCAACTCTCTGACTTCTCTTGAGGTATCGGGGCTAACTATCCTAGAATGGATTAATTGTTCAGACAACTCTCTGACTTCTCTTGAGGTATCGGGGCTAACTATCCTAGAATGGATTAATTGTTCAGACAACTCTCTGACTTCTCTTAAACTTTCAGACCTACCATCGCTAAATTACCTTAATTGCAACAACAATCAACTTACAAATGCAACACTAGTGCTGACTAATCTGCCTTCATTAACAACCGTCTACACAAGCGGCAACGCAGAAGAAATCATATTAGCATTATAAGCTATAATACACCAAAACACAAAAGGGAATGACCATAGCATTACTTGTTGGTCATTCCCTTCATTTATTTATCAAGGATGGTTAATTATATATCCTTTAACAAAGACTATTTCACTTCCTCAAAGTCTACGTCAGTAACATTAGCATCTGCACCAGCACCGCCAGCAGCACCACCTTGCGCGCCAGCTGCACCTGCACCAGCAGCACCCTCAGTCTGCTGTTGAGCAGCATATATATCCTGAGAGGCAGCCTGCCAAGCCGTATTAAGCTCCTCTATGCAAGCGTCGATTTGGTCAACAGCTTGGTTCTTGTGAGCCTCTTTAAGTTTGTCTAGAGCAGACTCGATAGCAGCTTTCTTATCAGCTGGCACCTTGTCGCCATACTCTTTAAGCTGTTTCTCAGTAGAGAATATCATGCTATCAGCCGAGTTGATTTTATCGATACGCTCACGCTCTTTCTTATCGCTTTCTTCGTTAGCCTTAGCCTCATCGCGCATACGTTGAATCTCTTGGTCTGTAAGTCCAGACGAAGCCTCGATACGGATATTTTGCTCTTTGCCAGTACCTTTGTCACGTGCAGACACGTTCAGAATACCGTTGGCGTCAATATCGAAAGTAACCTCGATTTGAGGAACACCACGTGGAGCAGAAGGAATACCGTCTAGGTGGAAGCGACCGATAGTTTTGTTGTCGCGTGCCATCTGACGCTCACCCTGCAATACGTGAATCTCAACCGATGGCTGGTTGTCAGCAGCAGTAGAGAAAGTCTCACTCTTACGAGTAGGTATAGTCGTGTTGGCATCAATTAGGCGAGTGAATACACCACCCAAAGTCTCAATACCTAGAGATAGCGGAGTCACATCAAGAAGAAGCACATCCTTAACCTCACCTGTAAGAACACCACCTTGAATAGCAGCACCCACAGCCACAACCTCGTCAGGGTTAACACCCTTAGAAGGAGCTTTACCAAAGAACTCCTCAACTACTTTTTGGATAGCTGGAATACGAGTCGAACCACCCACAAGGATAACCTCGTCGATTTGACCTACTGAAAGACCTGCATCAGCAACCGCTTTTCTACAAGGCTCAATAGTAGCACGAATTAGTCTATCTGCAAGTTGCTCAAATTTAGCGCGTGTCAAAGACAACACAAGGTGCTGAGGAATACCGTCTACTGGCATAATATAAGGCAAGTTGATTTCGGTAGACACAGAGCTAGAAAGTTCGATTTTAGCTTTCTCAGCAGCCTCTTTAAGGCGTTGAAGAGCCATAGGGTCTCTTCTAAGGTCGATGTTGTGTTGGCCTTGGAACTCCTCTGCAAGCCAGTCGATAATCACGTGGTCAAAGTCATCACCACCAAGGTGAGTATCACCGTTTGTGCTCTTAACCTCAAATACGCCATCACCAAGCTCAAGGATAGAAATATCGAAAGTACCACCACCAAGGTCATACACTGCGATTTTCATATCACTGCTTTTCTTATCTAGACCATAAGCCAAAGCCGCTGCGGTAGGCTCGTTGATAATACGTCTAACTTTAAGACCTGCAATCTCACCTGCCTCTTTAGTGGCTTGACGTTGCGAGTCAGAGAAGTAAGCAGGCACGGTAACAACCGCCTCTGTAACCTCAGTACCAAGGTAGTCTTCGGCTGTTTTCTTCATTTTCTGAAGTACGATAGCTGAAATCTCTTGTGGAGAATATTGACGGCCATCGATCATCACACGTGGAGTGTTGTTATCACCTTTAACCACCTCGTAAGGCACGCGAGAAGTCTCAGTCTGTACCTTATCAAAGTTCTCACCCATAAATCTCTTGATAGAAGAGATAGTTTTTTTAGGGTTGGTGATAGATTGACGTTTTGCAGGGTCACCTACTTTACGTTCGTTGTTCTCTACAAAAGCTACAATAGAAGGTGTAGTTCTACGACCTTCGCTGTTAGGAATTACAACAGGCTCGTTACCTTCCATTACGGCAACACAAGAGTTTGTTGTACCTAAGTCGATTCCAATAATTTTTCCCATGATATTTATATGTTTAATTAGTTTTTTAATTTTCACAAACAAAAAACACAACCTTTATGCCAATAGGAAATTTCCTGATTTTAACGACAAAATTACCGAGTAATATGACAAAAAAGGACAAAGATGTCTGATTGACTGACATAAATACTGCCATTTCGTCCGAAGTATAAAAAAAGTTGGAATAAATTTTGAATTACGTTAATAAATTGTTAACTTGTAAGCAACAAATAAAAACAAGGGGGAGGACATTCTCTTTGACCCAGATTTTGTTTATCACACTGGGCTATTAAAATGAATTTACAGCATTACCTAAAACTAAAATATATTAACTTAAAATCTACAATTATGGTTATTACATTTAACGAACTACGCCGCATCAAGGATAAGATGCCTAGCGGCAGCATGCAACGCATAGCAGACGAACTAAACCTAAACATTAACGATGTACGCAACTATTTTGGAGGTATGAACCATAACGTTGAACCAGCAGTTGGCATCCACGTTGAAAAAGGACCTGGCGGTGGCATTATCACTCTTAACGACACAACCATCCTAGACAAAGCTATGCAGATTATCAGCGAAAACGTCCCATCCTAACCGACTACATCACAAGAATTAAAAGCTCGCCCGACAGACAATGTCAAGCGAGCTTTTTTTTATGTGCAAAATCAACCATATCATACCATGTCTCCAAGCGAGACACCTCTCAAAACAATGGTGGCCCACATTTCTGTGAGCCACCATACCCAAATTAACACAACAAAACAAATTATTTATTCATCCTTATCAGTATCAGCATAAGCCTTAAGCAGCTTATCCTGAACATCAGAAGGAGCTTGTTCATAGCTAGCAAACTTCATAGTGTAAGTTGCTCGGCCATTAGTAAGCGAACTAAGCGTTGTTGAATAGCGATACAGCTCTGCTAGCGGTACACGAGCATTCAGAATATCAAATCCCTTATCACTACTCATACCCTCGATAATGGCGCGTCTGTTCTGCAAGTCGCTCATCACATCACCCATCTTATCCGATGGCACAAGAATCTCAACTGCATATATAGGCTCCATAATCTTAGGGCCAGCATTCTTAAACGCCTCCTTAAATGCGTTTCGACCTGCCAGCTTAAACGAAATCTCATTTGAATCTACGGGGTGCATCTTACCGTCATAAACCACAACGCGTATATCGCGGGCATAAGAACCTGTAAGCGGACCTTCCTCCATCTTCTCCATTATACCCTTCAATATAGCAGGCATAAATCTCATATCTATGGCACCACCAACAATGGCACTGCAGAATACCAGCTTACCACCCCACTCTAGAGGATGCTCCTCTTTGTTCTTGATGTTAAGAATAAGCTCGCGACCATCAATCTTGTAGCGAGAATTTTCTACTCCCTCAACATAAGGCTCTACAATCATGTGAACCTCACCAAATTGACCCGAGCCACCAGATTGTTTCTTGTGGCGATAGTCAGCCTGAGCGACCTTAGTAATTGTCTCACGATAAGGAATCTTAGGTGCCGAGTACTCAACCTCAACCTTATTTGTATTAGATAGACTCCATTTCAATATATTAAGCTGATGCTCACCATTACCCTGAACGATAGTTTGCTTAAGCTCCTTAGAGTAATCAACTCTTATGGTTGGATCCTCATAAGATGCCTTCAACAACAAACCACCTAGTTTCTCCTCGTCCGCACTATTTACAGCCTTAACAGCGGCACGGTAGCGTGGCTCAGGGAATACGATTGGAGCAATCTCCACCTTGTCGTTACCAGAATATAGTGTCGAGTTGGTTTTTGTAGCTTTCAATTTCACTGTGCAGCCAATATCTCCAGCCTTCATCTCAGTAATCTTCACGCGAGCCTTGCCAGCCACAGCGAACAGCTGAGAAATCTTTTCTCTATTACCTGACACAGAGTTAGTAAGCTCCATACCTTCTTTCACCGTACCTGACACAACCCTGAAGTAGCTAACCTCACCCAAGTGTTGCTCCAGACTACTCTTAAACACAAACAATGCTGTCTCTGCGCTAGAGTCTGCCGCCACTAGTTTATCATCTACTGTCTCAAACAAAGGAGCCTGTTCAGGATTTGGAGCCACATTAATAATAAATTCCATCAAACGTTTAACGCCTATATCTTTCTTTGCCGAGCAGCAGAACACAGGCATCAAGTCACGTTTTGCAAGACCTGTTCTTATACCTGCTCTCATCTCATCTTGAGTCAGTGTTCCTTTATCAAAATATAGATTCATAAGGCTCTCGTCATTCTCTGCGGCAGCCTCAATAAGAGTATTCTGCAATTCTTTTGCTTTATCTATTTCGCTATCTGGAATCTCTAGTTCTTCGCGCTCACCAGTATCACCTTTGAACTTATACATCTTCATCATCAACACGTCTATAAACGTATCGAAGTCGGCACTACCTGCATTCACAGGATACTGCACAATTACAGGTTTCACCTGAGAGGCCGCGCACATAGACTCGAATGTAGCATCAAACGAGCCTTTCTCATTGTCTAGTTGGTTCACCACAGCGATAATCGGCTTGCCTTGTTTTCTAGCATATCGAGCCTGAATCTCTGTTCCCACCTCAAATCCGTTCTGAGCATTGAACACAAGCACACCCACGTCGGCCACTTTAAATGCAGAGAACAAACCTCCACAGAAGTCATCAGCACCTGGGGTGTCAATAATATTAAGTTTGCAACCTTTAAATTCTGAATAAAGTATAGTTGAGTATATCGAGCGTTTATATATATGTTCAATTTCGGTATTGTCCGATAGAGTATTATCGTTTTCTACGCTACCTCTTCTGTCGATTACTTTTCCTTCATAAGCCATGGCCTCAGCGAGTGTTGTTTTACCTGAGCCGGCAGCTCCAATCAGAACGATGTTCTTAATTTCATTTGTTGGATAAACATTCATAACTATTCATTTTAGGTTCTTAAAATAGGTTTTCTTTACGGTTTTTGTTTCTTAGTTTTAGGTTTTTACAATTTATAAAAAAATTATTAAAAAACCCACACATTGGACTAATTTTCAGTAAAAAAACCTATTTTTGCCTATCGTGATAATATTAACCGATTTAAAACTTCTCTGGCCATGAAAAAATTCTTCTATATATACCTTATAATAATGTGCTTTGGATTCTCTTGTACAGGAGATGGTGGCCTTGACAACCTAAGTTATGACGATGATGATGACGACTCACCAGAACTAAGCGAGATTAACACAGCCATATACGAGAAGATGTCCCAAGTTTACTTTTGGCGCGACTCCCTAGAATCTATCAGCAACACCAATACCAATGCCTCTACCCAGAGCTATTTCGACGATGAGATAAGATATCGCGTCAACACCTCTGTCGATTACTCAGACGACACCTATGGTGACCGCTTCAGCTACATTGACGAGGACACTGACGGCGATGGCTCAGCCAAACTATATACACGTTCAAGCACTGCTATCAGTGGCGACCCTATCGCCGACTGGGGCTTCGAATTTGTAATATGGCTAGACTACACAGGCTCAGACGTATTATTCTTGCAGGTTCTGTATGTGATTCCCGACTCTCCTGCAAGCACCGCAGGCCTTAAGCGTGGCGACTATATCAGTGCCATTGACGGCAGCAGCCTAACACTAACTAATATCTACTCTCTACTTTCAGATAATGAAGTGACCCTCACCCTTGTCAACAAATACTCAGTAGAACAAGGCACGCTAACGCTTACTTATGCCGAGTTCGACGACACACCTCTAATATATAGCGGCATTATCGAAGGTTCTAGCCCTACTACGGGCTACTTCTTCTACACCGAATTCACCGACGAGACGACCCACCTGCTTGCACTAAAAGAGATGTTCGCAGAGTTCCGCGCTGGTGGTGTCGAGAATGTGATTGTCGACTTGCGCTACAACCCAGGTGGATATATCTCAACGGCTCAGCTTATCTCTAGCGCACTCACCCCAAATCAGAGCGATCTTGGCACCACGGTAATGTTCCAGACACAGAGCAATGCCAGTTTATCAAGCCTTACGGGCTACACATATTATAGCTCTGACCAAATTGGCGGCATCACAAATCATGTTGCCCCAACAAAGCTTGCCTTTATCATGACAGGCTACTCAGCCTCAGCCAGCGAGCTAACCTACAACTCGCTGCGCACACTCTATGCCGATAGCGACTGCATCTTCGTTGGCGAGACCACCGTTGGCAAGAACCTAGGCTCAAATAGCTACACCGTTAACGACTGGACACTACACCCTATCACAGCACGTATCTACAACAAGGATGGCATCTCGGGTTATGAGGAAGGCTTCGACCCTGATACCGAGGTTGTAGATATAGACCCTTACAATGTCGACATTGAGGAGATAGGCAACACCAACGAGCGTATGCTCTCTGCCACTCTTGCCCAGCTAGGTGTTACCATAAGCGGTATTCGTGCCAGCTATGAGCCATCTATAAAAACAAAGGCTCAAGCCCTTTACGAGCTTAAGCCTGTTTTCTCTACTAGGGTAGAATACCCAGCAGTTATTCTTGACAAATAATTAAATAGCTTTTAGACTTAGGTCTAGGCTTTTAATTTGGTGAGTCAGCGCACCCACAGATATAAAGTCAACACCTGTACTGGCATAGCTTCTTAGGGTCTCTAGGGTTATACCGCCCGAAGACTCTATCTCTGCCTTGTCGCCTATTAGAGCCACAGCCTCCACAGAAAGCTCTGGAGTAAAGTTATCCAACATTATTCTATCTACGCCACCTGCACGAAACACCTCGTGAATATCTTCAATGGAACGCACCTCAACCTCAATCTTAAGGTCTTTGCCCTTCTCTTTAAGATACTCCTTGGTCTTGATAACGGCGTTGTAGACACCACCTGCAAAGTCGATATGGTTATCTTTCAGCATCACCATATCGAACAATCCCATTCTGTGGTTCTCGCCGCCGCCTAGCTTCACAGCCATCTTGTCCAACACTCTCATACCTGGTGTTGTCTTGCGCGTGTCAAGGATGCGGGTTTTCAGACCCTCCACTTGTTTAACATAAACAGCCGTTTGTGTAGCCACGCCACTCATGCGCTGCATGATATTAAGCAATATGCGCTCTGCCTGCAAGAGAGATTGTAGACGTCCCTCAACGTAGAACACCACATCGCCAACTTTTATGGTTGTGCCATCTTGAATTTTCACGTCTACCACCACCTCTGAGTCTAGTCGTTTAAGAATCATCTGAGCGATTTCCACACCAGCTATTATACCGTCTTGTTTAACCAACAGTTTCATCTTTCCACGCTCAGTGGCTGGGATAGTTGACAGCGACGAGTGGTCACCATCACCTATGTCTTCTCTTATAGCAAGCTCAATCAAGTCCTCTACAAAAGGCATGTATTCCTCTTTCATATTATTTAGTCTTAGTTTTATATGTAAAATTTTAGTACTTACGCCCAAAATTAGTTAGAAAAACAATGTATCGCAAAAAAGTTGCAAATTAGTTCGCCAAAGCAATTAAAAAAATCTATATTTGCAGGATATTTTACACAGATATTTCACAATTTTAACACTATATTGTCGTTTGAGTTAAATTAACTACAAACTAAGTAAAGATAAGGAGTAGCAACATGAAACCTACAAGAAATAGCATAACAACTACTGGCCGCCGTATGGCTGGAGCGCGCAGCTTATGGCGTGCAAATGGACGTAGCGAAGAACAAATGTCACGTCCCGTAATTGCTGTTGTCAATTCATTCACACAATTTGTACCTGGCCACGTCCACTTACACAAAATTGGACAACAGGTAAAAGAATGGATAGAGGAAGAGGGCTGCTTTGCTGCCGAGTTCAACACTATTGCCATCGACGATGGTATAGCCATGGGACACGACGGCATGCTTTACTCTTTGCCTTCGCGCGATCTTATCGCCGACAGTGTAGAATATATGTGTAATGCACACAAGGCAGACGCCATGATATGTATATCTAACTGCGACAAGATTACCCCAGGTATGCTTATGGCCGCCATGCGCCTTAACATCCCTGCTGTGTTTGTTTCGGGAGGCCCTATGGAGGCTGGCCGCCTTGGCGAGCGCGACTACGACCTTATCGACGCTATGGTCAAGGGTGCAGATGATAGCTTCGACGAAAAAGAGCTAGACAAAATCGAGCGCATCGCCTGCCAAACTTGTGGCTCATGCTCAGGCATGTTCACTGCCAATTCTATGAACTGCCTTACCGAGGCCTTGGGACTATCCCTACCTGGCAACGGCACTATCGTAGCAACTCACGCCCAACGTACCGAGCTATTTAAGAAAGCCGCTAAGTTGGTTGTCAAAATCACCGAAGAATATTATAACAACGATAACGACTCAGTACTACCACGCTCTATCGCTTCGCGTGCAGCATTCATGAACGCCATGTCACTAGACATCGCCATGGGAGGTTCATCAAATACAGTGCTCCACCTGCTTGCCGTAGCTAACGAGGCTGGCGTAGACTTCACCATGAAAGATATAGATTCTCTTTCACGCAAGGTGCCAGTACTATGCAAGGTAGCACCTAACCACCACTACCACATACAGGACGTTAACCGTGCTGGTGGCATAATGTCTATTCTGGGTGAGCTTTCACGAGCAAACCTTCTAGATACTAGCGTCTCACGTGTGGACTACTCTTCGCTTGAGGCTGCCATTGCCCACAACGACATTACTCTATCTGGAGTTAGCTCGGAGGCACAAAAACGCTACTTGGCAGCACCTGCTGGCAAGTTCAACATAACACTTGGCTCACAAGATGTATATTACAAAGAAGCTGACTTGGACCGCACCGAGGGCTGCATACGTTCAGCAGAACACCCTTACTCAAAAGACGGAGGTCTGGCTGTTCTCTTTGGCAATCTGGCACCTGATGGCTGCATCCTTAAAACCGCTGGTGTAGACCCATCGACCCTACATTTCGAGGGCACGGCTCGCGTTTTTGAATCACAAGAAACAGCTAGCCAAGGAATCCTTGGAGGCAAGGTTCAAAGTGGCGACGTTGTAATTATCCGCTACGAAGGACCTAAGGGAGGCCCAGGTATGCAAGAGATGCTTTACCCAACCTCTTACCTTAAATCTGTGCACCTTGACAAGGTCTGCGCGCTTATCACTGACGGACGCTTCTCTGGAGGCACCTCAGGGCTTTCTATTGGTCACGTATCACCAGAAGCAGCTGCGGGTGGCAACATAGCACTCATAGAAGATGGAGACCCTATAATTATTGATATCGCCAGCCGTTCTATTAATGTTATGGTCAGTGACGAGGTTCTAGATTCTCGCCGCAAGTCTATATCAAGTTTCAAACCTGTTGACCGTCAGCGCACAATCAGCAAAGCACTTAAAGCCTACGCTGCCATGGTCTCATCTGCCGACAAAGGAGCAGTACGCCTAATTGACTAACTTAAAAACAATAACTATGGCAAATCAACAAACAGTCAAAGGAGCCGAAGCAATATTATTATCGCTTTTGGCTGAGGGTGTTGACACCATATTTGGTTACCCTGGAGGACAGGTTATACCACTTTACAACCACATATACGACTATACAGATAAGTTGCACCACATCCTAGCCCGCCACGAGCAAGGAGCAGTACACTCTGCTCAGGGTTATGCTCGTGCCACTGGCAAGGTTGGAGTATGTATCGCTACCTCAGGCCCTGGTGCCACCAACTTGGTCACAGGCATAGCAGATGCCATGCTTGACTCAACACCTCTGGTCTGCATCACAGGACAGGTTCCTGCAAACCTGCTTGGCACCGACGCCTTTCAGGAGGCCGACACCATCAGTATGACCATGCCTATCACCAAATGGAACTTCCAAGTAACCTCAGCCTGCGAGATACCAGCGGCCATAGCCAAGGCTTTCTATATCGCTAGCTCTGGACGCCCAGGTCCCGTTGTTATAGACATCGCCAAAAATGCACAGGTCGAGGATTGCAACTTTGAATACACTCCATGCACAAGCTTGCGTAGTTATAAAGCCACTCCAGAGCTGGACTTGATACAGATGGATGCTGTTGCCTCTATGATAAATTCATCTCAGAGACCACTTATCATCGTTGGCCAAGGAGTTAAACTCTCTGGTGGCGAAAGTGAACTTATAGAATTTGCCCAAAATGGCAATATTCCTATGGGCACAACCCTTATGGGCATATCTACCGTACCTAGCAACCACCCACTATTTATGGGTAATCTGGGTATGCACGGCAATCTGGCCCCTAACGACATGACTCAGGAGGCCGACCTTATTATAGCTATCGGAATGCGCTTTAGCGACCGCATCACTGGAGACATCTCTAAATACGCACCTAAAGCCAAAATCATACACATAGACATCGACGCTGCCGAGATAAACAAAAACGTGAAAGTCGAAGTTGGCGTTGTGGCCAATGCCAAACAGGCACTTGAGGCTCTCAAAGACCTAGTAACTTTTGTCGAGCGCAAGGAATGGTTCGAGTTTGGCAAAGCTCGCCAGATGCACGAGAAAGAAAACCTTACGGACAAATGCCTAGCACCAAGTCCTGACTATATCACCATGGCACAGACAATCAGCACTTTGGCCGATGTAGAAAAAGGCGAGGCTATCATAGTTACCGATGTGGGTCAGAATCAGATGTTTGGAGCGTTGTACTCTCGCTTTAACCACACTCGCAGCTTCATCACTTCTGGCGGTTTGGGCACTATGGGTTTTGGACTTCCAGCAGCCATAGGCGCGAAGCTTGGCGCACCAGAGCGCGAGGTGGTAGCACTTCTTGGCGACGGAGGTTTCCAGATGACCATGCAGGAATTGGGCACCATCATGCAAGATAAAATCGGAGTTAAGGTCATAGTACTAAACAACAGCTATCTAGGCATGGTACGTCAGTGGCAGCAGCTTTTCTTTGACCGCCGCTACTCGTTTACCCAACTCGACAATCCAGACATCACCAAAATAGCCGAGGCTTACAATATCGCTTCTGAACGCGTTAGCGACCCTAAGGAGCTACGCGCAGCCTTGGAGCGCATGCGCGATTGCAAGGACGCCTACCTACTAGAGGTTGTCATACTACCAGAGGAGAACGTATTCCCTATGGTACCTGCGGGAGCATCATTGTCAAACATATTATTGGAGGAATAAACAATGGTTAAAGAATATATAGTAATCGCCTTTACCGAGAACCAAACAGGTGTACTTAACCGTATCACCACGCTATACCTTAGACGTAAGATTAACATCGAGAGTCTAAAAGTGTCAGAGTCATCAATCAAGGGCATCAGTATGTTTGTCATTTCGGCCTTCACCACCGAGCAGACAATGATAAAGCTTGCGGGTCAGTTGCGTAATATAATCGACGTTATCGATGTTGAGTATTACGACGACAGCCACCTTATCAAGCAAGAGATTGCACTATACAGAATCTCAGCACCTAAGGAGCTTACAGAAATCAACGAGCTTTACTCGCTGCTTAACCGCTTCAATGCACGCATCATCGAGGTCTCTTCGCGCAACTTTATGGTTGTTGAGCGCACGGGTATACGCGAGGATATAGAAGCCATGCGCGAGGATCTTGAGCAACGAGGCATCCTTATAGAGTTCACTCGTTCTGGCTCTGTGTTCCTACACCGTGAGGGCAACGAGGCTCTACTATCATCTAGAATTAAGAATCTACAATAAATTAATATTAACATTAATACAAACAGAATTATGGCACAAATGAATTTTGGCGGCGTTACTGAAAATGTAGTAACACGTGAAGAATTTCCACTAAGCAAAGCACAAGAAGTACTAAAAAATGAAACAATAGCAGTTATTGGATATGGCGTCCAAGGCCCAGGACAAGCTCTTAACCTACGTGACAACGGACTAAACGTAATCGTTGGTCAGCGTAAGGATTCTAAGACTTGGGACAAAGCAGTGGCTGACGGTTGGGTGCCAGGCGAGACTCTTTTCGAAATTGATGAGGCATGCCAAAAAGCAACTATCATACAGTACTTGCTATCAGACGCTGCACAAATCGCTCTATGGCCAACTATCGAGAAAAACCTTACAGCAGGTAAAGCACTTTATTTCTCTCACGGTTTCGCTATCACTTACAAAGAGCGCACAAATATCGTTCCTCCAAAAGACGTTGACGTTATCTTGATTGCCCCTAAGGGTTCAGGTACATCACTACGCCGTTTGTTTGTTGAGGGTCGTGGTCTTAACTCTAGCTATGCTATCTTCCAAGATGCTACTGGCAACGCTTTTGATCGCACTATCGCTCTTGGTATCGGTGTTGGTTCTGGCTACTTGTTCGAGACAACATTCCAA
>JAWXTS010000051.1:0-12555 GCA_044433305.1 Rikenellaceae bacterium
CCGATCTGCTGTGGCTATTACTGATAACGCCAAGATTGTTGCTCCGATAAATCAAACGGATAATATTGTGCGCCTGCCTTTCAATGATGTAGAGGCTTTGGTTGCTGAGTTCGACAGTCAGGGCGAGCAGATTGCCGCAGTCATAACAGAGGGTATTCAAGGTGTTGGTGGCATACAGATTGCCTCGGACGAGTTCCTAAGAGCCATTCGCGAGCAATGTGATAAGCATGGTGCTGTCTATATCGCTGACTCGGTGCAGTGTGGTTGTGGTCGTAGTGGTCGCTACTACTCACATGACTGGGCTGGGGTAGATGCTGATATTTACACTATGGCTAAGGGTATAGCTAATGGCTTCCCTATTGGAGCTATTTCCATCTCGCCTAAGTTTACGCCTGTGCTTGGCATGCTGGGTACTACCTTTGGTGGTAATCACCTTGCTTGTGTTGCAGCAGATGCTGTGACTCAGGAGATTGCCGAGGGTAACCTTATCACTCACGCACATGATATGGGTGAGTATATCAAGCAGCGATTTGAGGCAGAGGCTTTTGCCAAGGTCAAAGAGGTTCGCGGTCGTGGCCTTATGATAGGCATAGAGCTTATTGAGGATGCAGGTCCTGTTCGTAAGAAGTTGCTTTTTGACGAGCATATATTCTTGGGTTCGGCATCAAATAAGAATGTTATACGTCTGTTGCCTGCGCTTACTGTTTCTCGTGAGCAGGTTGATGTTTTCTTCGAGGCTTTAAAGAGAGTTTTAGCTTAGTTTTATAATAGATTGATATGGCCAGCCTTGCATAATGTGGAGGTTGGCTTTTTTATAACTAGACTTATCGACATAGTTATTAACAGTGTTGTTAACAGCGATAGTGCCGTCAGGGGGCTGTCTGAGTGAGTTATTAACATATATTGTTGATAAAGTTGTTGATTAACGAGTTATTAACAGGAATTGTTAACAGATTTGTCAAAAAAGTTTTAATAGTATGTTGAAAGTAGTGAAAATAGGGGGTAACATTGTTGATAACCCTGAGAAGTTAGATAAGTTCTTGTCAGACTTTGCAAAGCTCGAAGGTCCAAAGATTCTTATACATGGAGGTGGTAAAGTTGCAACCTCAGTGGCCAAGTCTCTTGATATAGAATCTGTTATGATTGACGGACGAAGAGTGACCGACAAACCGATGCTCGATGTGGTTACTATGGTCTATGGCGGACTTATTAACAAACGTATAGTGGCCAAACTTCAGAGCCTAGGTTGCAATGCCTTTGGAATTACAGGTGCCGATGGTGGTATCATGCCTGCTGCGCGCCGCAAACCCGTAACTAAAGCCGCTACCGAAGACGCGCCAGAGACAACCATAGACTATGGATTTGTGGGCGACCCAGTAGATGCTAAGTTCGGGATAGATACAGCTGCAACGCTTATTGACGCTGGTTTTACTATCGTTGCTGCTCCGCTTACTATTGATGCCCAGAACTTCACGCTGCTTAATACTAACGCCGATACCATTGCGCGAACCTTGGCTGTTGGTATGTCGGCAAGATATGATGTCGAGCTTGTTTACTGCTTCGAGAAACGCGGTGTGCTGCTTGATGTTGATGACGACAACTCTGTTATAGAGGAGATTACACCGTCTAGTTTCGAGGTGCTCAAAAGCTCTGGAGCGGTCTATGCAGGTATGCTACCTAAGATAGAAAATGCCTTTGATGCCATTAATTGCGGTGTAAATAGGGTTGTTATATGTAGTGCCGAGGCAATTTCGGCTAGTGGCTATGGTGGAACGACAATCACAGGTTGCACTAAGTGTAAGTAGTTGATTTACTTGTGATTAAGTGTGTTTTTCTTGTTGTTTAAGGCAGTAGTCTAATATTATATTTACGTTACGGAATCAACATATAACGTAATATTAACATATTATTTTAACATTTGCATTACTTTTGTCTCGATAAATAATGGAAAATAATACGTTAAAAAAGAGGAAAAGATGAAAAACGTAATCAGAAAAAAACTAGCACTAGTAGCACACGACAACATGAAAGCAGACCTTGCAAGATGGGTAGAATGGAACTGGGAGATACTTCTAGACCACCATCTAGTGTGCACAGGAACAACAGGTAAGATGGTTGCAAAAGCACTTATCGACCGTAAAGAGAATCACCACAGTCAATTTGATATTACCATGCTTAAGTCTGGTCCACTAGGTGGAGACCAACAGCTTGGTGCCATGATTGCAGCAGGAGAGATTGATGCTTTGATATTCTTCTCAGACCCTATGCAGGCTCAACCACATGATGTGGACGTTAAGGCCTTGCTTCGTCTAGCATCACTATATAATGTGCCAACGGCAATAAACCGTTCTACGGCCGACTTCTTAATATCTTCACCACTATTCGTATGTGATTATGTCCCTGAAGTTAGAGATTATAGTAGTTATGTGACTAGAGCTCTTAGTACAGAAGAGTAGTCTATAAGAACAACATAGTAACGATACAAACAATGAAACCGCAGCTAAACCCTGCGGTTATTTGTTTTGGGGTGTGTCGTCCCAGCTGCAAACGTGCCGAAGCGAGTAGTCCTGCCATAAGAATAGCAACAGCTAGCGTAACTGGGGAGTACATGAGTTTGGAGATGTTGAGTATGAAAATCATAGCCACAAAACCTCCCATCGCTGTTAGGTGCAGGCTAATCTTCCACCAGAAATTTATTGCAAAGACACACCCTAGGGCCAAGATTGCCGTGAGCATAAATTTGCGAACCACATAAATCATCATCACATCTTCCATCATATACATGGCTAGCCCATAGCAAATGGTGACAATAATTATGGGTAGCACGCGACTACGTCTATCCTTAAGTCCAAGGTTGGGTAGGTGCCCCATGCGATAGAGTAGGTAGATGGCCAGTGCAGGGATAACCAGCGTGTTGATTATGATGTTTACAGTTATCATTTGCCTTACCGCTAGCGGCAAGAACGAAAAGGCCGACGAACCATACATGAATAATATGGTTGCATAGGTTGGAATCATAAATGGATGCAGTATAAATGATAATATGCTGCTGGCCTTTGAGATGGCTGAGTTCATAATCTATAATTTTTTGCGCAGTCGTGCAACAGGTATGTCCAGCATCTCGCGATACTTGGCCACTGTGCGTCGTGCAATCTGATAACCTTTTGAGTTTAATATTTCCATCAACACCTCGTCTGTGAGCGGTGACTTCTTGTCTTCACTTTCTATGCACTCAGATAGTATGTTCTTAATCTGATACGAGGATACTTCTTGTCCACTATCCGTCTGCATGGCCTCGGAGAATAGCTGCTTGAGCTGGATAATGCCAAAGTGAGTTTGAATATATTTGCTGTTCACAACACGTGATATGGTAGATACGTCAAGTCCCGTTGCGTCGGCTATATCCTTTAGTATCATTGGCTTGAGAGCCGAGCGGTTGCCGTCCATAAAGTAGACTGTTTGGTAGTCTAGTATGGCCTGCATGGTATGTGTCAGGGTGTCGTGACGCTGCTTTATGGCTGATATAAACCATTTGGCCGAGTCTATCTTGTTCTTTACGAATTGTAGTGCGTCGCGATTCGAGTCACTGACCTTACCTTCAGAGCTTGCCATGCTACGTATCATCTCGACATAACGCTTGTTGACCTTCAAGTCAGGTATGGACGAGGAGTTTAGCGATAGTTCAAACTTGCCATTTTGATAGTCGAGCAGAAAGTCAGGAACAATATAAGGCATGGTGTCTCCACTGCCCTCGCTGTACAGATTGCCAGGCTTGGGGTAGAGGTGGAGTATCTCTTCTATGACATCGCGAAAGGTGTCTTCGTCTATGGCCAGCTTGTCTTGTAGCTTTGGGTAGTGTTTCTTCTTGAACTCATCGAAGTGGTTGGTAAGCACGCGCTTGGCTATGTTGTAGATGCGGTCGCGGCGGTCCGAGGCTTCGAGCTGAAGCAGTAGGCACTCTTGAAGTGTGCGCGCCCCAACGCCCGTAGGTTCAAGCTCTTGTATTATGCGCAGTAGGCGTTCAAGCTCTTGTTCTGAGGTTTCTATGCTAAGGCTGAAAGCTATATCATCGGCCACAGAATCGAGTCCACGGCGCAGGTAGCCGTCCTCGTCAAGGCTGCCAACAATGTACTCGGCAAGCATCATGTCGCGACTGCTTAGGCTCTTGAAACCTAGTTGTTCTACGAGATATTCGTGGAAAGACACGCCACCCGAAAGATGAATCTGTCGTTGGACGTCATCATCTTTAGAGTAGTTGTGTGTTTGATATTTGTAGCTTGGAGTGTCGTCTTCTTTTAGATATTCGTCGACAGAAATATCCTTGCTTGGATTTTCTTCATCGTCCTCAGCGCGCATCTGCTCATCAAGAACAGGGTTGTCTTCGATCTCCTGTTTTATCTTTTGCTCTAGTTGCATGGCTGGAAGCTCCAGCAGCTTTATCATCTGAATCTGTTGCGGAGAAATCTTCTGCAACATCTTCTGTACCTGACGATTATTTAATCCCGACATAGTATATTAAATTTAAGGAATTAGAGACCTAATTATATTACTACTATTTTTCTTTTACAGTCTTGCAAAGGTAGTAGTTATATAATAGGGCACAGCATCAATAAAAGAGCATTTATGGCACCTTAGGGCTTAAATTTTATTGCAAAAAGTTAAAAAATCAACTTTCTGCCTAGAACTCAGCGTTATGAGGTGTGCGTGGGAAAGGAATCACGTCACGGATGTTGGCCATGCCAGTTACGAATAGTAGCAGACGCTCGAAACCAAGGCCGAATCCGCTGTGAGGCACCGTACCAAAGCGGCGAGTATCTAGGTACCACCACATCTCTTGTTCGCCTATTTCCATCTCCTTCATGCGTGTAGTAAGCTTTTCGTAGCTTTCTTCACGTTGAGAACCGCCGATAATCTCGCCGATTTTTGGGAATAGTACGTCCATGGCACGTACGGTTTTATTGTCGTCGTTTTGTTTCATGTAGAAGGCCTTGATATCCTTAGGGTAGTTGATAAGGATAACAGGTTTTTTGAAGTGTTGCTCAACAAGGTAACGTTCGTGCTCGCTCTGAAGGTCAAGACCCCAGCTCACTGGGAACTCGAACTTAACGCCGCTGTTTTTAAGTATCTCAATACCATCGGTGTAGTCAAGGCGCACAAAGTCGTTGCTGATAACAAATTTCAGACGCTCGATAAGCTCGCTATCGAACATCTTTTGTAGGAACTCCAAATCGTCTTTACAGTGCTCTAGGGCATAGCTGATAAGGCTTTTTAGGAAATCCTCTGCAAGATCCATGTTTTCTTCAAGCTCGAAGAAAGCCATCTCTGGTTCTATCATCCAGAACTCTGCAAGGTGACGAGGAGTGTTAGAGTTCTCGGCACGGAAGGTAGGACCAAAAGTGTAAACCTGAGAAAGAGCTAGTGCTGCCAACTCGGCCTCAAGCTGTCCTGATACGGTAAGGTTGCAGGCACGGCCAAAGAAGTCTTGGCTGAAATCTACCTTAGAGTCCTCGCCCTTAGGCATGTTGTCCAAAGGAAGTGTTGTTACTTGGAACATCTCTCCTGCACCCTCGCAGTCGCTACCAGTGATGATAGGAGCGTGGACATAGCAGAATCCTTTTTGGTTGAAGTATTGATGTATGGCAAAGGCCATGGCATGACGTATACGTAGCACAGCACCAAAGGTGTTTGTGCGTGGGCGAAGGTGGGCTATCTCGCGTAGGAACTCTAGTGAGTGACCTTTCTTTTGAAGTGGATAGCTCTCAGGGTCAGCAGCACCATATAGCTCTATGCTCTGTGCCTGAACTTCTACGGGTTGACCCGAGCCTTGAGATTCTACAAGTAGGCCTTTGACGCATACTGCTGCGCCAGTTGTTATGCTGCGCATAAGGCTCTCGTCGAATTTTGCCATCTCGACAACAACCTGAATATTATTAATTGTAGAGCCGTCGTTGATAGCTAGAAAGGCTACGTTCTTGTTGCCGCGTTTGGTTCTGACCCAACCCTTAACAACTACTTCTGTATTAACTTGTTTTGAGCCTAGTAGCTCAATGATTTTTGTTCTTTTTAATTCAGACATATCCGGTATGTTTAATCTCTGTATTGTTCGACTATATTTATTAATATGCAAAGATAATAATTTATAATGAATAAATATTCCTGGTTCTGCCGAAAACTATTATCTTTGTAATGTTATTAGAATATCGAGATGAGATTAAAGACATTTTTCAGCAAAACAAATATAAAGGCTACACTTTTTGCAGCCTGTTTCCTTAGTATAAATGCCAGTGTTGTTGCAGCTCCAAAGTTGGTTGTGCAGATTGTTGTTAGCGGTATGCGCTATGACTACTTAGAACGCTTTGGCTCAAACTTCACAAACGACGGCTTCAAGTCCTTCTACACCGACGGCATAGTATATAAAAATGCACACTATGGCTATATGTTGACCACCACAGAGGCTGGTCTAGCGACAATATCTACGGGTACCAACCCCTCGACCCATGGCATCACGGGCAGCTATTGGATAAATTCTACCAACGGTCAGCGCGAGAGTCTTATTGAAGACAGTAAAGTTATAGGCATAGGTTGCGATTTGGGCGTGGGAAACTACTCACCTGCCAACCTTGATATATCGACCTTGGGCGACAAACTATCTCAGCACGATACTCTTAGTCGCGTTGTGTCGATAGCCATTGATGCTTCGTCTGCGGTAATCTCGGGCAGTGCCAACGCACACACCTACTGGCTTGATCGCGGTCGTGGCAGCTGGATAAGCAGCACGGCCTACTTCAAAGATTTGAACAAATGGGTTGTCGAATATAATAATAAAGGGTACAGCTCTCTCTACTCTGAGATAGACTGGAAACTATTCAACCCAATTTCTACATACAAGAATACTCAGAGCACCATAATCGAACGTACAGAGAAAGGCTCTACAACCATATCCTTTGAGAAGTTTAAGCAGTATTTTGAAAAGGCTTTTGGTGACAATGTGTCTGAGACAAACCGCGCAAATCCTTCTAGTAAGTGGGTCGACTTCAGTAAGAAGCTCTATACTCCAGTGGGTAATAAGATATTGTGTGATTTTGCTAGCAAGCTGATTCTCGAAGAGTCGCTAGGCAAGGATGAACATACCGACCTTTTGACCATCTGCTTTGACTCACCACGATATATGAGTGAGATGTTTGGTCCCGAGTCGATAGAGCTTGAAGATAGCTACTATCAACTAGATAGGGACTTGGGTAATCTGCTTAAGTCTATATATGCTCAGAGTCGCCGCGAGGATGTTGTGGTTGTATTGTGTTCTGACCATGGCAGCTCCAATAGCGTTGAGTCTGACAAGAACTTTATGTTCAACCGTTCTAGCTATATGATGATTATGAACTCGTTCTTGAGTGCTCAGTACGAGCCAGGAGACTGGGTGTTAGACTATAACAATCGCCAGCTCTACCTTAATCGCACACTAATATACAAGTATGGTTTCAGCCTTGAAGAGATACAGAACAAGGTTGCTGCATTCTCTTTGCAGTATAGAGGTGTGTCTCATGCCATAACATCAACAGCTTTGCAAAATGGATACTTCGGAAGCGGTTATGCCGCGGCCATGTACAATAGTTTCTATCCTCGCCGTGCAGGTGATGTAACCATAAACCTTATGCCGGGCTGGATAGAGAAGCGTGGTACTATACGTGCGTCTAGTGGCTCGTTATATGAATATGATACACATGTGCCGCTGATGATTCGTGGGGGTAAGTTGAAAGCAGGAACCATCATCTCGACAGACGTTGATATGACCAGCATTGCTCCAAGCTTGGCACGAATCATGGGCATAGAGATTCCAGATGCTAGTACCAATCAGACCCTAGATGATGTAATAAACGCATATCAATAAACACAACACGCTATGACAATAAATGAAGCACAACAAGCAATAGTAGAAGAATTTGTAATGTTTGACCAGTGGCTAGACCGCTACAACTATATTATAGAACTCAGTCGCGAACTAGAGCCTATGGATGAGACCCATCGCAACGATAAGTTTCTTATTCAGGGCTGCCAATCACGAGTGTGGGTCGATGCCGCGCTAACCCCTGAGGGTACTGTGGTTTATCATGCTGACAGTGACGCCATAATAACAAAGGGTATAATAGCTCTTTTAATCCGTGTTTTGAGTGGCCGCACACCAGACGAGATTCTCGATAACGAACTATATTTTATAGACGAGATAGGCCTAAAGGAAAACCTTTCTCCTACACGCGCAAATGGCCTTTTGTCTATGATAAAACAAATGAAACTTTATGCCTTGGTTTACAAAGGTGAACTTAATAAATAGATTATGATAACTCCACAAGACATACTAAGTGTAGAGCAAGATATTGTCTATACACTAAAGAATATATATGACCCAGAGATTCCTGTTAACATCTATGACCTAGGTCTTATTTATGAGATAGATGTTACTCCCGACGGCTTGGCCACCATCCGCATGACACTGACCGCACCAAACTGCCCTATGGCCGATCAGCTGCTAGAGGAGGTAGAACGCAATGTAGCTAATGTCAAGGGTGTTGAGAAGGTAGATGTTGTTCTTACCTTTGAGCCTGCATGGGACCGTAGCATGATGAGCGAGGAAACCCTGCTTGATTTAGGCTTTTTATAGAATAATAAAGGCGACCCCAACGAGGTCGCCTTTATTATTCTAATAAGGGGGTTAGTTCCTTATTTTACTTTTACCTTAACGATGGCTTTTTTAACGTGACCTTCACCTACAAGAGGTGCGTGAGCATCAGCAGGGAAAAGGATAGACATTTCTTTTTCGCCAAGAGTGAAGTACATGTCAGAAGCATCATCATAGAATAGGATGTCTTTCTCTGTGTTCATCTCACCGCGAGGTTGCTCGCAAGCGCAGCGTTTTTTCCATCCGAAGCTCTCTCTTCCGCTAAGGACAACTTGAATGTCGATATAATCATCGTGTACCTCTAGAGCTGCGTCTTCTGGTTTTTTCAAGTCGCGCTCAACGATGTTGATGAAGATATCGCTACCGTCGATTTCGTATTTGCCCTCTGCTAGAGCAGCTACGTCAGTTGATTTGAAATACTCTACTACTTTCTCAAAGCGAGGGTTTAGTGAGTTGTAAAAAGCAAGGTTGCAAAGTGAGTCAATTACCATGGTTGAAATATTTTAGAGTTATTACTTGGTTAATGTTTGTTATCGTTAATATGACAAATTTAATAATTTTTTGTCAAATCTTCCAACTTTTAGTTAATTATTTATTCAGTAAAAATATGTTGATAAAAAAGTTATTTAGTATATTGCGATTGTAAAAAAATAACTATCTTTGTAAAAGTGAAGTAGCTTTTAAGCTAAATTAATTTGTAAAGTACATATAATTTCAGGAATTATGGCTAATATAAAAACCGTAGGTATTCTTACTTCTGGAGGCGACGCCCCAGGTATGAACGCTGCAATTAGAGCAGTCACTAGAGCTGCAATCTTTAACGGCATGGAAGTTAAAGGTATCATGAGAGGATATAGAGGTTTGATTACAGGTGAGATTTTGCCTTTCCAGACTCAGAATGTTAGTAACATTATCCAACAGGGTGGTACTATTCTTAAAACTGCTCGTTGCAAGGAGTTTAGAACTCCAGAGGGACGTACTCTAGCTTATGAGACTATGGTCAAAGAGGGTATCGATGCTCTTGTAGTTATTGGTGGTGATGGCTCTCTTACTGGTGCTCGTTTGCTCGCATCAGAGCATGATGTGCCTATCGTGGGCCTTCCAGGTACTATCGATAATGACTTGTATGGCACTGACCTTACAATAGGTTATGATACAGCTCTTAACACTATCGTTGATGCAGTGGATAAGATTCGCGATACAGCATCTTCACATGAGAGACTTTTCTTTATTGAGGTTATGGGTCGTGATGCAGGTTTCCTTGCACTAAACGGTGCTATCGCATCTGGTGCTGAGGCTGCTATTATCCCTGAGATTGCAACCGAGGTTGACCAACTGGCTGACCTTATTCAAAACGGTTTCCGCAAGTCTAAAAATAGTAGTATCGTTCTTGTTTCTGAGAGCGACATCACTGGTGGTGCTATGGGTCTTGCCGAGAGGGTTAAGAACGAGTATCCAGAGTTTGATGTTCGTGTAACTATCTTGGGTCACATCCAACGTGGTGGCAGACCAACTGCTAGTGACCGCATCTTGGCTAGCCGTATGGGTGAAGCTGCTATCAAGGCACTTAATGAGGGTCAGCGCAATGTTATGATTGGTATTCAGAATGATAATATCGTTTATGTTCCATTCACAACGGCTATCAAAGAGGACAAGCCTGTCAAAGGTTCTTTGTTGTCTACTCTAAAGACTTTGTCTATCTAGTCTTCGGACTGTTATGTAGGTTAAAAAACGCCCGACTGCAACAGCAGTCGGGCGTTTTGTTTTATGGGGCGTTGGGGTTCTCATTATCCTCACATTAGAGTTGTGAGGTTCAATAATATACCCACGGCTTGCGCGGCACACAGGGTGTGCGACAGATAAATAGACCTGTGGTATTCTAACTAAGTTCCCGTAGAACTTAAGCGGTCACTATCTCTCGCAGTTTGTGCGCGGGGTGTGCGACAGATAAATAGACATGTGGTATTCTAACTAAGTTTCCGTAGAACTTAAGCGGTCACTATCTCCCACGGCTTGCGCGTTAGTTGCCCATGTCGCATAGAAATTTGATGCGCACTAGGCGTATCTCCTCCTCGGTGTAGCTTGGGCCTAGCTCGTCTTGGGCAAGGTCTAGGGAGTCGCTCTCGCTGTCCTCCTTGAAGTATAGATATATGTCTTCGGCCTTTTCTTCGTCCAGAGCCTGATTGATGTAATAGTCTATGTTGAGGTTGGTGCCAGAGTATACTATCGACTCAATCTCGCTTAGTAGCTCCTCCATCTCAAGATTCTTGGCATCTGCAATGTCGCCCAAATCCATCTGGCGGTCTATACATTGGATGATGTAAACCTTGTTGCCGCTTTTGTTCACAAGGCTTTTTACTATCATGTCCTGAGGGCGTTCGATGTCTTTCTCCTCGACATAAGCCTTTATGACCTTTATAAACTCGCTACCATAGCGTTGAGCCTTACCTATGCCCACACCTGTGATGTTCTGCATCTCCTCGATGGTTATAGGATATTGTATGGCCATATCTTCGAGCGATGGCTCTTGGAATATCACGTATGGGGGCAGGTCGTTTTGTCGAGCCACCTTCTTACATACATCCTTGAGTATGGCGAATAGCTCCTCGTCGGCCGCGCCGCCTTTGCCTGTTGGTGCTGCCACGTTGTGGTCTCCGTTCTCGTCCTGATACTCGTGGTCTACCGTTAGGCGCACGCTGAAAGGTTGCGTGATATATTCTAGGCCCTTGCTATTTATTGATAGCAGGCCATAGTTCTCTATGTTCTTGTCTGCCAAGCCAAGTATCAAGGCTTGACGTATGACCATTCCCCAATACTTGTTGTCGTGCTTGTTGCCCGCACCAAAGAACTCGTTTTTGTTGTGGTTGTATGATTTTATTAGGGCCGTTAGCTTGCCGCTTAGTAGGTTTGCTAGGTAGTCGGCTTTGAACTTGTCACCTATGCTGCTCAGTGCTTGTAGCATAAGAGAGATGTCGTCGCATCCCTCGAAGTGGGTCTTAGGATTCAGGCAGTTGTCGCAGCATCCGCAGTTCTCCTCGGTGTACGTTTCTCCGAAGTAGTGGAGTAGGGTTTTGCGGCGGCATATCGAGCTTTCGGCATAAGACACTGTTTCGAGTAGCAGCAGCTTGCCTATCTCCTGCTCGGCGATAGGTTTTCCTTGCATAAATTTCTCAAGCTTCTGTATGTCCTTGTAGCTATAAAATGTTATGCAGTGACCCTCGTTACCGTCACGTCCTGCACGTCCTGTCTCTTGGTAGTACCCCTCAAGGCTCTTAGGTATGTCGTAGTGGATAACATATCTCACGTCGGGCTTGTCTATACCCATACCAAAGGCTATGGTGGCAACGATTACGTCCACATCCTCGTTGAGGAAGCGGTCTTGGTTGCCTGCACGTGTTGCAGCGTCCATACCTGCGTGGTAAGGGGCGGCCTTGATGTTGTTGGCTACGAGCAGCTCTGCCAGCTCCTCAACTTTCTTGCGGCTCAGGCAGTAGATGATGCCTGATTTGCCAGGGTTGTTTTTTATGTGGCGTATAATTTCTTTCGAAGCACCATTCTTAGAGCGAATCTCATAATATAGGTTTGGTCGGTTGAATGACGACTTGAAAACCTGAGAGTCCATCATGCCAAGGTTCTTTTGTATGTCCATCTGAACCTTTGGCGTGGCGGTTGCTGTAAGAGCTATAAGTGGTGCGTTGCCAATCTCATTTATTATAGGGCGTATTCTTCTGTACTCTGGGCGGAAGTCGTGACCCCACTCCGAGATACAGTGAGCCTCGTCTATGGCGAAGAACGAGATTTTTATCTTTCTAAGGAAGGATATATTGTCGTCCTTGGTCAGTGACTCGGGTGCGAAGTATAGCATCTTGGTTTTACCTGCG
>JAWXTS010000052.1:0-12446 GCA_044433305.1 Rikenellaceae bacterium
TTGACCCTGCTCGACGCTCAACACAACACTGCTAGACTCATCGCTAGGGTTACCATTATATATACCATCTATATTACTTAGGATAACCAGCGCGTCGGCATTCATCATAGTTGCGACTATGCCCGAAAGCTCATCATTATCGGTAAACATCAGCTCGGTGACCGAAACTGTATCATTTTCATTTACTATTGGCACGATACCACTGTCGAGCATAACTTCCATGCAGTTGCGCTGATTGAGGTAGTGGCGACGCGTGGCAAAATTCTCCTTTGAGGTAAGCACCTGACCACATGTAATATCACTAGAACGAAAAAGTTCATAGTACTCATTTATAAGTCTCACCTGCCCCACAGCCGAAAACAGCTGCCTCTCAGATACGGGGTCCATATTCTTAGACAACTTGACCTGTCCACGCCCCGAAGCAACCGCACCACTAGACACCAGAATGACCTCCACACCTGCCTTGTGCAGCTCTGTAATCTGAGAGACCAGAGCCTCCATACGCTGCACATCAAGGTTGCCATCTGCGCGAGTAAGCACATTACTGCCCACCTTGACAACGATACGTCGATAATCGTAATTCATAATGATTAGTGGCTTTTTCTTAGGCCCTGCTTCACAGCCTCGTCAAACTCGCTCTCAGCCATGGCCGCGAGTCCTTTGAGTGTGATACCTCCAGGGGTTGTAACTTTATCTATCTCGGTTTGTGGCATAGTTTCATTAGCATCTAGAAGGCCTAGCGCGCCTTTCATTGTACCCAAGACGATGCGTCGCGAGTCCTGCTCGTCAAAGCCCAACTCAACACCTCCAGCAATAGAAGCGTCTAGGTATTTAAAGGCAAAGGCAATGCCGCATGAAGCAAGCGAAGTACCCGCAAGCATCATATCTTCTTCTATAATCACAGCCTCGCCCATGCTTGCAAACATAGCTCTAACGGTTTCTACTTGTTCCTCAGAGCATCCACTGTGAGCAATAAAAGTTACGCTCTTCATGATTGATATTGCCGTATTTGGAATAACCCTGAACATGGCCGGAGCAGCCTTTTCTTCGCCCTTATCAAGGTAGTGAGTCAGCGTTTCAAAATCTACACCTGCTGCAATAGACACCAACATCTGTTTAGAATAGTCCATAGAAGATTTTATCTCCGAAAGGACTGTCTCAACAAGCCATGGCTTGACAGCAACAACAACAATATCCGCGCCTTCGACAACCTCACAGTTATTACTGAATACACCAACACCTAGATCTGCGGCCAAAACCGAAGCCTTGTCCAACGAAGGCTCAGCCACCTTAACACAGTCGCTTGTGGCAACGCCACCACTTATTACTCCACGGGCAATAGCTCCGCCCATATTTCCTGCTCCTATTATTGCAATCTTCATAATTCTATGTTTTTTATTTAAATACTGTCATGAAACCCCCAAAATAATACAATAAGATAATATTATAACATTTTCATTGTGTGTTTCACAACTATTTTTCTTATATTTACACCAAAGGTAATAATTTTTTTGGCGAAGTATTTACAGAATTGATAAATTTGGATTTTGGACTTCGTATTTCACAAAAATATTATCTATGGAAATATTTTCAACATCAATACATTTGTATCATAGGGAACTTTATTTTAACAAACTAACAAAAATATACTAACTATATGTCTGATTCTACTGGAAACAAAATCCAAAAGATGCGTACCGACGCAGGTTTATCGGTGGCAGAGCTTGCTGCTCAAGCCTTGATAACAGTTTCTCAACTTGAGAAAATCGAAGACCAAACTCTAAACCCTTCTATCTCTGTAATGATACGCATAGCTCGTATCTTGGGAACACGACTAGGAACACTACTTGATGGTATAGAGTCTGGCGAGCCTGTAATCTGTACACCAACCAACCATACACCATCTGTACGCGTCACTAACCCAGAAAATGCAGAACTTGGAAATCTTGATTTTTACTCTCTAGCACAACAAAAAAGCGACCGCAACATGGAGCCTTTTATTGTTAATGTTGGATATACAGAGAAATCAAAACGCGAAACAAGCTACCATGAAGGTGAAGAATTTATATACATCCTTAGTGGTTCGGTAGAGCTTACTTACGGATCAAAGTCCTACACCCTAAATCAAGGCAGTAGCATGTACTACGATTCTATCGTTCCTCATAATCTTTCGGCTGCTCTAGCCGATACGACAGCCCAAATCCTAGCTGTGACATATACCCCATATTAATTTGGGCATATATCAAACTAGCCTCTATATATACATATAAGGCATATAAATTGGATAATTATTTTTTGGGCATCGTAATAATTTGAGAGCAATTATGGAATTACTAAACTATACAATGGGCGGCATTCTAGAGAAATGGGCCAAAGAAACTCCCAATCAGGACTTCTTGGTTTTCTCTGACCGCAATCTAAGATTTACATATGCAGAGTTCAACGATCGCGTTGACTGCATTGCAAAAGCACTCCACCAAATAGGAGTGAAGAAAGACGACAAAGTGGGTGTGTGGGCCAAGAACGTGCCCGACTGGTTGACCTACCTTTTTGCAGCCAACAAACTGGGTGCGACAATGGTAACCGTAAACACCAACTACAAGTCTGCCGAGCTTAAATACATCCTGCAAAATGCAGATATACATACCATGTGTTTGGTTAACGGATACCGCGACAGCAACTATGTAGACATCATGTATGAGCTGGTGCCAGAGCTTAAAATCGGTAAGCGAGGAACACTGAAAACCAAGGAGTTTCCAAAACTACGCAACGTAGTATATATGGGTCAGGAGAAAGTTAGAGGCATGTACAGTACATCCGAACTACTGGCTATGGGTTCTCACCTTAGCGATCAGATAATCGACGAGGTAAGACCAACTCTAGACCCTCACGAGGTTTGTATGATGCAGTACACTTCTGGAACCACAGGCTTCCCTAAGGGTGTTATGCTTTCTCACCACAATATCCTAAACAATGGACTATTCACAGGTGAGGCCATGGAGTACACCTCTGCCGAGAAACTTCTTGTGTGCGTACCTCTATTCCACTGCTTTGGTTGTGTGCTGGCACTATGTGCTATTATCACTCACGGAGCAACGATGGTTATGGTCGAGGAGTTCGACGCGCTTAAGGTCTTGGCTTCGGTTCACAGAGAGCGTTGCACAGCGATATATGGTGTTCCTACTATGTTCATCGCCGAGCTTAATCACCCTATGTTCGACATGTTCGATTTGACATCTCTACGAACTGGTATCATGGCTGGCGCATTGTGCCCTATCGAAACCATGAAGGAAGTGATGGACAAGATGCACGTCAAAGGCATCATCAGCGTATATGGTCTAACGGAGACTTCTCCAGGTATGACCGTAACCAACATCAACGACACTATGGAGCAGCGCGCCACAACCGTTGGTCGCAACTTCCCTTATATAGATGTTAAGGTCATTGACCCTGAAACAAACGAGGAATGCCCAGCGGGAGTTCAAGGCGAGATGTGCTGCAAGGGATGGAATATCATGAAAGGATATTATAACAACCCTGAGGCCACAGCCGAAATTATCGACGAGAACGGATACCTTCACTCTGGTGACTTGGGTGTTATGGACGAAGATGGATTCTATCGTATCACAGGCCGTATCAAGGAGATGATTATCCGCGGTGGCGAGAACATCTACCCTCGCGAGATTGAGAACTTCCTATACGACATACCTCAGATTGAGGACGTGCAGGTTGCTGCTATCGACAGCCCAAAATATGGGGAGGAAGTAGGAGCTTTCATCCGCCTACGTCAGGGAGCTGAACTTACAGAGGAGGAAGTAAGATTGTTCTGCCGCGGTAAGATTGCCCACTACAAAATCCCTAAATATATATTCTTCGTCGACAGCTTCCCACTTACTGCCAGCGGCAAGATTCAGAAATATAAATTCAAGGAGATAGCTGTTAATCTATTGGCAGAAAGAGGAATCACCGTAATCTAGAAAACCTTTTTATATTCTATACATACTGTTTTAAAACGACGAGGGGTCTGAAACAAAATAATGTTTCGGACCCCTTGTATTTTATATGCTAAAAAGTATTATCTGGTTTCCAGAAAGCGACGCAAATCTTCATACTCTCCAGTCATAGCAACAGTAGATTTTGTGCCCTTCATAAACTCGGCTAGCTTAGAGGGTATCTCAACTTTCTGAGAGATGACACCCTCGACAGTCTCCAAGAATTTGGCAGGATGTGCAGTCTCCAAGAACATGCCGACCTCACCATCTTTAAGTCCATCGGCCAAAGCTCCGTAACCACATGCACCATGAGGGTCTAGCAAATAACCCTGCTCGGCAAAAGTCTTAGACATAATATCTCGTATCTGCTCGTCACTATAACGAACACCCGAAATCTCTGCACTGATAGCCTCGTGGCTATCACCATAAAGGTCTAAGATGCGAGCAAAGTTACTAGGGTCACCCACATCCATGGCATTTGCAATGGTTGCTATCGACTCTCTAGGCTCATACTTGCCCGTATTTAGATACTTCAAGAATATATCGTTGCTATTATTAGCTGCTATAAATCGTTTTATCGGAAGCCCCATCTTCTTGGCAAAAAGTCCTGCTGTGATATTACCAAAGTTGCCACTAGGAACACTCACAACAACGTCTTTTGTTATACCAGCCTTGCGAAGTTGAGCATAACCATAGAAGTAGTAGAATGCCTGAGGCAAAAAGCGAGCTACATTAATAGAGTTGGCAGAGGTAAGCTTAAACTTAGCGTTCAGCTCACTATCCATAAATGCCGTCTTAACAAGTCGTTGGCAGTCGTCAAAAGTGCCATCCACCTCCAAGGCAGTGATATTCTGACCCAGCGTGGTGAATTGTTTCTCTTGAATCTCACTGACCTTACCCTTAGGATACAGTACCACTACATCTATGCCCTCGACTCCAAGGAAGCCATTAGCCACTGCGCTGCCTGTGTCTCCCGATGTAGCAACCAGAACCGTAACATGCTTGTGTTCATCCTGCTTAGCTATAAAATATGAAAGCATACGTGCCATGAAGCGCGCACCAACATCCTTGAACGCCATGGTTGGACCATGAAACAACTCTAGTGAGTAGATATCTTGACTAACCTCAACTATCGGAGTGTCGAAGTTCAAGGTGTCGCACACTATCTTATCAAGCGAGCTACTATCTATATCCTCTCCAAAGAAAGCCTGAGCAACTGCACAAGCAATCTCATGAAAACTCTTATCTGCTATATTATCAAAAAAATCTTGTGGCAGAGCGTTTATTCTCTCTGGCATAAACAGACCTTTGTCCGCTGCAAGTCCCTTGACCACAGCCATATCCAAAGAAACCTCTCCAACACCTTTATTTGTACTGTAATACTTCATATCTATCTTAATATCAATTCTTTCATAAATTCATCTGCTACAAGGCTGCCATAACTACCCTCCTGAGCCGCAAACTCGTCATACACCTGAACAGAATCACCATCTAGAACATTGCCTGCACCCTCGCCCTTGCGCCATATAATAAATGGAACAGCATTCGAGGTGTGTGTCTTAATGGCACATGGAGTTGGATGGTCGGGCAAAACGGCAACGGTAACTGGTTCATCCCACTGCATAACTTCATTATAAACTCTCCTTAGCACCCTGTCGTCTAGGTATTCTATCGTCTTTGTCTTTAGCTCAACATCACCCTCATGGCCTGCTTCGTCTGAGGCTTCGATATGCAAGAACACAAAGTCCTTGTCTGTTAGCTGCTCTATGGCTGCTTCAACCTTGCCCTCATAGTTAGTATCATAAAGACCCGTTGCACCCTCAACATCTATCGAGTCTAGTCCAGCATAAACACCTATGCCCTTGATTAAATCCACGGCTGAGATAACAGCACCACTCTCTATGCCATACATCTGGGACATAGTCTTCATTGATGGACGATAGCCCAGAGACCATGGCCAGATAGAGTTGGCTGGGCTTTTACCCTGTGCTACCCTCTCAAGGTTTATAGGATGACCCTCAAGCAACTTCTGAGAGGCCAAGATAAGCTCTGTCAATGTTGCTGCGGTAGCCTCACCCTCAGGAGTTTGACCTTTGGGCAACATATCCTCAAACCTAGCACCCACAACATCGTGTGGCGGAATAGTAGTGACATGTTTATCAGCACCTTTAATCTTCAATAGGTGGCGGTATGAGATGCCTGTAAAGAAGTTTATTTTATCACTACCTAGCTCACTCTGCAGATATTTTATAAGCACATCGGCCTCTTCGGTAGAGATATGTCCTGCTGAATGGTTCTTGATACACCCATCTTCAATAGTAATAATATTGCAGCGCATAGCCACCTCATTATCTTCTATTTCCACACCCATAGAGGCAGCCTCCAAGGAGCCGCGCCCCTCAAAGACCTTGGACACATCATAACCCAAGACCGTAAGGTTGGCAATCTCACTACCTGGAGCGAAGCCCTCAGGAACAGTGAACAGCGTACCCAAACGACCCTCACGAGCCATAGTATCCATATAAGGTGTGTGGGCAACTTGAAGCGGAGTCTTACCGCCAAGTTTCTCGATAGGCTCATCGGCCATACCATCTCCCAGAACAATTAAATATTTCATTATCGTATATTTGCTATACTGATTATATCTGCAAAAACACCAGCTGCCGTAACGCTCGCTCCAGCACCATAGCCCTTAATCTGCATAGGGTACTCGTGATAACGCTCGGTGGTGATAAGAATAACGTTGTTGCTACCCTCAAGGTGGAAGAATGGACTATTGCTATCTACTTCACATAGTGCAACCTCACCCTGACCTTTATCTAGTGTAGCCACAAATCGCCAACGCTTGCCCTCAGCCTCAAGCACCTTGCGGCGAGCCTCAAAAGCTGCATCAACCTCAGGGATTCTAGCCCAGAAGTCCTCAACTGTGCCATCAAAGTATTTTGAATCTAGGAACAAGTTTTTCTTAATATCATCTTGGTCAACTCTATATCCAGCCTCGCGTGAAAGAATAACCAACTTACGGATAACATCCATGCCGTTCAAGTCTAGACGTGGATCTGGCTCTGCATATCCTGCCTCCTTGGCCATCATAATGGCACGGCTCATAGGTATAGTTTCGCTCATCTCATTGAACAAGTAGTTCAACGTACCCGAAACCACAGCCTCAATCTTCAATATCTTATCACCACTATTTATCAAGCTGTTGATAGTATTCAAGATTGGAAGTCCCGCTCCAACATTGGTTTCAAACAAGAACTTAACGCCTCGTTTTCTGGCCGACATCTTAAGTTGCTCATACATCTGATATTCAGACGAAGCAGCAACCTTGTTGGCCGTAACAACAGACACATTATGTTCAAGAACACTTTGATATATTCTAACTATATCGCTGCTGGCCGTACAATCGACAAACACAGAGTTGAAGATATTCATATCGAAGATGGCATCTCTAAACTTCTCTGGCGAAGATTCATTTGTAGACTCTTCAAGCAGTTGCTTGTAATTACTTAGGTCTATACCGTTTCTATCGACAATGAACTTACGCGAGTTGGTGATGCCCACAACGCGAATCTGAAGTGCATTTTGGCTCTCTAGCTTAGCCATCTGCATATTAATTTGATTCAGCAAGTTGTCGCCCACAAGTCCAACACCAGCAATAAAGATATTCATCACCTGATACTCTGACAAGAAGAAAGAGTCGTGGATGACATTCATCGCCTTGCGTAGGCTCTCGTGCGAAATGACAAAAGATATATTTGTCTCAGAAGCACCCTGAGCACATGCAATAACATTGATACCATTGCGTCCAAGCACACCAAACAGCTTGCCCGCAATACCTGGGGTAAGGCGCATGTTCTCACCTACAATGGCCACAGTAGCAAGGTCAAGCTCTTTCTTAACCCTGTTAATCTCGCCCATAGAAATCTCCTGCTTAAATTCAGCTTCAAGACTATCTACGGCAAGCTGAGCATCGGCATTACGTACACCGATAGAAGTTGTATTCTCTGATGACGCCTGCGACACAAAGAACACGCTGACCCCTGCATGAGCCAGAGCCTTAAATATTCGGTAGTTGACACCTATGACGCCCACCATACCAAGACCCTGAACCGTGATAAGGCAAGTGTCGTTGATAGATGAGATTCCCTTAATGGCTTTGGCCTTGTCCTCACATTTATCTTGTGATATATAGGTGCCCTCTGCACTAGGGTTAAATGTATTCTTGATTACGATAGGTATATTCTTGTGGTAGGCAGGATATATGGTCGGTGGATATATAACCTTTGCACCGAAGTTACAAAGCTCCATAGCCTCCTTGAAGCTAAGCCTATCAATAACATAGGCGTTAGGAATCACGCGAGGATCGGCAGTCATAAAGCCGTCCACATCTGTCCATATCTCTAGCACCGACGCACCCAATGCCGAAGCAAAGATTGCAGCCGTATAGTCTGAACCTCCACGGCCCAAGTTAGTCACATCACCGCTTGTTGAGTCGGAAGATATGAAACCTGGTACCAGCACCACTTTATAGTTTTCATTCTCTAGGGCCTCAGATATCAAGGCGTTGGTTTTCTCAAAGTCAACTATATGTTTGCTGTAATATGGTGTTGTCTTGATTAGCTTGCGTGAGTCAACTAGTCTTGCGCCCTCGATAGCGTTGCTAATTATAAGGGACGAAAGTCTCTCGCCA
The DNA here is from genome assembly GCA_044433305.1 of Rikenellaceae bacterium. Classification (GTDB taxonomy): domain Bacteria; phylum Bacteroidota; class Bacteroidia; order Bacteroidales; family Rikenellaceae; genus JAWXTS01. Next base: position 8,686 of record JAWXTS010000052.1, read on the forward strand.
TAGCTTACGATGGTGTCATTTGTTCTATCAGATAGGTCGTTGATAAGGTATACACCCTTAAAAATATTTGCCAATTCGTCCAACAAAGCCTGAACTTGAACGGCTGTATTTTCTTGGTTTTCAGCAGGAACAACCTCGCCCACTAACTCCAAGTGGCGACTTTTGATAAGTTCCATTGCATCGACATAGCTGCTATCGCCATTGGATGCTTTTTGAGCCGTGACAAGCAACATATCGGTTATTCCACCCAAGGCAGAAACCACTACAATAACGTTGTCAGACACTTCGCTCAATATTTCTTTTATTTGAAATATTCCTTTGGCAGAACCTACGGATGTTCCACCGAACTTCAATACTCTCATAATATAATTTTAATTACTTGGCTTCTTATGCTGCACCATTGAGGCCCAAACATTTCTAGCCATTTAAGTGCAATTTTACGATTTTTTATCTGAAATTCCTACTTTTAACACATTTTATTCATATCTTTGTCCACATAATCAAATTTAAACAAAAATGAAATTTAGAGATATTCTTGCAATCTCTGGACAACCAGGACTTTACAAATACGTTGCTCCAGGCAATAAAGGTATTATTGTTGAATCGCTAGCTGATGGCCGCCGTTTCAACGCATCTTCAAACTCTCAGGTTAGTGCACTTGCCGAGATAGCTATCTTCACAGAAGATGAGGACAAACCACTAAACGAAGTTTATACTCAGATATTCGCTTTTACCAATGGCCAAGCTATTGCACTTACTGCCAAATCTGATGCCGAAAAACTAAAACAATTCTTGGCCGAGGCTATGCCAGATTACGATAGAGACCGCGTTCGCGTTTCAGACATCAAGAAACTAGTTAGCTGGTTCAACATCCTTGTTGGTGCAGGCATGAGCGACTTTAGCATAGAAGAACCTCAAGACGAGCAAGAAGGCTCAGAAGAGCAAGCTGCAGAGTAAACAGCAGATAACTATATAGCAAAAAAGAGAATGACAGGTTGTCATTCTCTTTTTTATTTGCGCTGTAAGCTAGATTACTTAGCTTGTTGTTGTGATTGTACGTCTGTTGTGTCGCGCATAATCATGCTCATGTCAACACGGATAGTAACGTTGGTATCAACTTCAAGGTGAATCTCGCCACCTTTAACTCCTTTTACAGTACCATATATACCGCCAGCAGTAACTACTTTATCACCTTTCTTAAGCTCGCTACGGAATTTATTCAACTCCTTTTGACGCTTTTGTTGTGGGCGTATCATCAAAAAATACATAACACCAAAGATAAGTGCCATCATAAGAAGCATTGATGTACCACCACTACCTTGTGCTGGCGCAGCAGCCTGCATAATAATTGTCATTAAACTCATAATCTCATTTTTTTATTTGTAGTTACAAAGATATAATTTTATTTTAAGTAACAACAATTTAGGTTGAAAAATTGCCATTATCGTACACCTTTGAACCCTGTTAGGCTAGCCCGCGACCTATCTTATTAAGCTTGCCCTGAGCTTGCAGGTCTGCCACAAGTTTGTCCAATACACCATTTATGAAGGTGCTACTCTCTGGAGTACTGTAATATTTTGAAATCTCGATATACTCGTCCATAGAAACCCTAACAGGTATATCAGCAAAACTCATAACCTCAGATATTGTAGCAAGCATGATAACCCTATCCATAAAGGCTATACGATCTACATCCCAGTTTTTAGTAAACTTGTCTATATACTCAAAATAGGTACTGTTATTAACCACAGCATTAGTGAATAGTGTGGTTACAAAGTCTCTATCCTCGGCATTCTTGAACTGAGGCAAGATAGCACAGTCTTTAGATGCTTTGGTACCTTGAAGTGTGCGAATGACCATAATCAAAGCAAAGTCCAAGTCATCCATCCACATTATAGATTGCTCCTCGATTGCAGCCTCGACAGCCTCATTGTCCTGCACAATATTAACAAAGAACTTCTGCACGAGCTTCATGTCCTTTTCAAAAGACGTTGTCTCGGCAGCCATATACTCCTTATAGAAGTCGCTTTCTTCTAGTGCGGCATACAATTTTTTGATTACGTCTTGATTCTGGCTCCACCCTAGATTATTCATAGACATATAGTCATAAAGGGTGTCACAGTTACGGATTTTGGCAACCACGGCATTCTCGACAAAGCGCATATTAGGCTTTAGGTCCTGCTCGGTAGGCAGCATTTTGTTTTTTCCAACTTCTATTTTGCTAGCTGCACAATCGGCAACTTCTACAATCAAAGACAAAACTTGATTGTAAAGCTCATAGGTTTTGTTTATGGAGAAAAGCAGATTTTTTTCTGACGTGACCACCGAAATGTTCTCGGTTTTAAAATGTGTGTACAGCGATTTTATCGCTTTAATTCTCAATAATCTTCTACTTAGCATATCTCCATCAAATAATTTCGTGCACAAAGGTATATATTCTTTCTCAAAGAGTGAAATAAAAGACCTATTTTACTACCTTTGTATTGAAAAAAAATATCATAATGGCATTTTACAACACTATTATCATAGGAGCAGGAGCCGCAGGCCTAATGGCGGCAACATCGGCAGCACAAAAAGGCAGTGTGCTAATAATCGAAAAAATGGAAAAAGCAGCCCGCAAAGTCCGTATCACGGGCAAGGGACGCTGCAATATTACCAACACCAAAGACAAAGACGAGTTCTTGGATAAGTTGCGTAGTGGAGCCGAGTTTTTCGAGAGAGCTTTCGACTACTTCGACAATAAGGCTACTATGGCCTTTTTCGAAAACAATGGCCTTGAGCTAGAAATCGAGCGTGGAGCGCGCGTATTCCCTAAAAGCGGAAAGGCGTGGGACGTGGCCGACACTCTTGTCAAAGCAGCAAAAGATGCGGGCGCAAGAATAGAATACTATTGCTCGGCACAAAGTATAAATGCCGTAGATGGCAAGATAAAATCTGTGACCACAACAGATGGCTTCGAGATATCGTGCAACAACGTTATTATATGTACGGGTGGTTTGTCCTACCCTCTTACTGGCTCTACGGGCGATGGCTACAACATGGCCTATGACTTGGGGCACGACATTGAACCAGTAAGACCATCACTGACTCCGCTCGAAAGCGACGATGTGATGATTAAAAAATTATCTGGCACAAAGTTAAAGAATATAAACACCAAGCTACTTATAGACGGTGAGGCTAAGGCCGAGGAGTTTGGCGAAATGGAGTTCATGCCTTTTGGTGTTTCGGGAGCTATAATCTTGCGTATGAGCCGCTTTGCCGTAGATGCTATAATAGACAACCGCAAGGTCGAGATATCAATAGACCTCAAACCTGCGCTATCTGTTCAGCAGCTCATAAACCGCATAGAGCGCGAGGTGAAAACCATGCGCCCAACAGAGCAGATAACAGAACTAGTGCATAGATTGACACCATCGCGCCTAGTGTCTCCAGTGTTGCACCAAGCGCGCATCCCTATCCTGCTTCACATACGTCAGTTTGACCAACAAAGGCGCGAGGCCCTTATCTCAACACTAAAGGACTTGCGATTGAATATCTCAGATTATAGACCTTATGCCGAGGCCATAGTAACAGCTGGAGGCGTGGACCTTAATCAGGTAGACCCAAACACCTTGGAGTCTAGAATCGTGGAGGGTTTGTTCTTTGCTGGCGAGGTACTAGATATAGATGCCAACACGGGCGGTTATAATCTGCAAGTGGCATTCTCTACGGGTCGCCTAGCTGGTGCAAGTGTAAAGCTCAGTAAACGAAAATGGGGTTAC
>JAWXTS010000053.1:0-12039 GCA_044433305.1 Rikenellaceae bacterium
GACCGTGTGTGTAATAGGATACTCGAGTTGGATAATTCGGGCGTCTATTCCTATAACGGCAACTATAACTATTACCTTCAAAAGCGTCAGGAGAGGCTTGATGCCGCAGCTTCGCAGCATGAGAGTGACCGCAACCTCTATCGCAAGGAGTTGGACTGGATGCGCCGTCAGCCTCAGGCCCGCGCAACCAAGGCCAAGTCGCGCATAGAATCGTTCCACGAGCTAGAAAACAGACTTCGCAAGGAGCGTGAGCTAGGCGCAGTGAACCTCAATGTTAAGGCCTCGTACATAGGCAAGAAGATTTTTGAGGTCGAGGACCTTTGCAAACGATACGACAGTAAGATTATCCTAGATAAATTCAACTATACCTTTGCGCGCTATGAGAAGATGGGCATCGTGGGTGAGAATGGAGTAGGTAAGTCCACATTTATCAAGATGTTGCTTGGCGAGGTGCAGCCCGATTCGGGAAAGATAGATGTCGGCTCAACAGTCAAATTTGGCTACTACTCGCAGCAGGGAGGTGTCAAGTTTAATGACCAAACCAAGGTCATTGATGTTGTATCTGACATTGCCGAGCATATAGAATTTAGTGATGGCACCAAGTTGGGAGCCTCGCAGTTCTTACAACACTTTCTGTTTGAGCCTAAGACCCAGCACAACTATGTGTGTAAGCTCAGCGGTGGCGAGTTGCGCCGTCTCTACCTGTGCACGGTGCTTATGCAGAACCCAAACTTTCTGATTCTCGACGAGCCAACCAATGACCTCGATATAATGACTTTACAGGTGTTGGAGGAGTACTTGCAGGGTTTCAGTGGCTGTGTCATTGTTGTGTCCCACGACAGATATTTTATGGATAAGGTGGCTGACCACTTGCTTGTGTTTGAGGGTGAGGGCAAGATTAAAGATTTCCCGTCTTCATATACCGACTTTATTGTTTGGAGTGAGCTTCGCGATGCCGAGCTTAGGGCAAATGCCGCTCCCGTGCAGAGCAATGATACACGCAAAAATGATAAGAAGCAGGCCGAGAAAGCCAATAAGCTGACATATAAAGAGCGTCGCGAACTAGAAAATTTGGAAAAAGAACTTGCCGATTTGGAGCAAGAGAAAAGCGAGATAGAAAGCCAGCTGGCCAGCGGCACCCTTGCCATAGATGTGCTGACAGAGAAGTCTGTACGTATATCTCAGATTATAGATGGCATAGACGAAAAGAGCATGCGATGGCTTGAACTGAGTGAAAAAGAGCAATAGAGATGGGTGGCAAGTGTAAGCATGGATTTGCTTATTTATGTTAACTTTTATTATCTTTGGGCTTTGTTGTGTGGTTTTACACTTTACGGCCACATTTTGATTAAAAATAAACTTATGAAATACAATTTTGGTAGTGACAACTACTCAGGCGTTCATCCACGTTTTATGGAGGCCATAGCCGAGGCTAACAACGGTTGTGCTCCAGCCTACTGCGAGGATCATTATTCGCACATGGCTGTGGCAGAGTTCAAGAAAGCATTTGGCGAGAACATAGATGTCTTCTTTGTTTTTAATGGCACGGGAGCCAACTGTGCTTCGATACGCCTTATGAGTCAGAACTTCAACTCGGTGATATGCTCCGAGGTTGCACATATATATATAGACGAGTCGTCGGCACCAGAGACCATGGGAGGTACGCGCCTAGTACCACTCAAAAGTACAAATGGCAAGATTTCGGCCGCTCAGGTTGAAGAGTGCTTTGCCAGCTCAACTGGTACTCAGCACCACACCCAACCAAAGCTAGTGTCTATAACTCAGCCTACCGAGCTAGGGACTCTATATACCAAGGACGAGATACGCGATATAGCCGCTGTGGCCCACAAGTATGGCGGTTACCTGCAAGTTGATGGTGCGCGCCTTGCTAATGCAGCCGCTGCTATGGGGTGCTCTTACAAAGAGATGACCATAGATTTGGGTGTTGACATTATGTCCTTCGGAGGTACTAAGAATGGTATGATGATGGGCGAGGCCGTAGTGATTTCTAAGGATAGGTTCTGTCATAGTTCCAACTTCCCTTATGTGCGCAAGTCGTTGGGCCAGCTGTACTCTAAGATGCGTTTTGTGTCAGCACAGTTTAATGCCTACCTCAAAGATGACTTCGGGATATCGCTTGCCTCACATGCCAATGATATGGCAGCCTACCTTAGCGAGCAGATAAAGGCTCATGTGCCTGAGATTGAGGTTGCTTTTGGTGTAGATACCAATGCTGTGTTTGTGGTTATGTCGCCAGAGGTTGTCGAGCAGATGCACAAGAAATATGCTTTCTATGTGTGGCGCGAAGATTTGAACCTTGTGCGATTGATGTGCCCTTTTAGTACAGACAAGCAGATCATAGACGAATTTGTCGCTGATCTGAAGGTGGCACTGTCACAAGTTTAATTGTTGTTTATTCTTCTAAAAAAATATTAAAAACTTAAACTATGGAAAATCCAATTTGCCCTAAGTGTGGCACTGATAACAATTATTTTGACGGAATGTTGAATGTGTGCATGGACTGTACGCACGAGTGGACTAATGATGCCAGCGGTGCTGAGGAGCAAGCAGAAAAAGTTGCCAAAGATAGCAACGGTGCTGTGCTTAGCGATGGTGACGCTGTGACTGTGATTCAGGATTTGAAGGTCAAAGGTTCGTCTTTGGTTATCAAACGCGGAACAAAGGTTAAGAGCATACGCCTTACAGACGATTCAGAGCTTGTAGATTGCAAGATAGATGGCTCGGCCATAGTTCTTAAGACTTGCTTTTTGAAGAAGTAGGGTAGCATATATAAATACAATCGGCCAATAAGTGTTTCGCTGCTTATTGGCCGATTTTTTATGCCTTATCGAATAGCCCCTTGGCCTTGAGTACTTGAGTCAGCTCAGACTCGAAGTTAGGCGTTAGAACCTGCTTGCCCACAGCCTGCTCAAGCTCCTGATAGCTCCAGAATCGTCCGCCGTCGGTTTCGTCAGAGGGTTTTATCTCGCCATCAAAAACCGTGGTGAAGACATTGACAAGCTCCTTTTCTCTGTCTGATTCAAACACGTAGGAGCATATAAACTGAGGATTAAAACCCTCTATGCCTAGCTCCTCGCGTGCCTCGCGCCTTAGTGCATCTACTGTCTGTTCGCCATAGTCTATGTGTCCGCCCACGCCACTGTCCCACTTGCTGGGTTGTATGTCTTTCCATGCTGGGCGCAGCTGCAAGTAGATTTCTCCCTTAGAGTTGAACACGTGTAGGTGCACCACAGGGTGTAGTAGCTTGGAGCCTGAGTGACATTCCCCGCGTGTGGCCGAACCTATGGTATTGCCACTAGGGTCGACAATAGGGAATATCTCGTCTTTAGGTTCAGATTGCATAATCGAAAGTGTGTTATTAAAAAATAAGCTCGACAAACGAGTGCTTGCCGAGCTTATATATATTAAGTTGTGTCTAATTATTTTTTAAGCTTGTAGTATAGAAGGTCATTGATTGAAGCTACGTGCTCGTTGTCAACAACTCTCTTATAACCTATCTCAGACGAAGCATCAAGGTAAGCTTGGTTGCCTAGGCTTGTACCTGCTTGGTAAAGAAGGATAGAAGCGCGGTCTGTGCTATAAGGTTTGATTTGTTGGTGAGGCCATTTAGTTTGGTCTTTCATATAAGGAAGAGCATAGTCGATAGCCATAGAAAGTGAGCGACCGTTATCAGCTTTGTAGCTCCAAACGTCCATGCCTACTTTTTCCGCCATGATGTCTGCGATTGCTAGAGCCTCTAGGGCGAAAGTAGTGTAGTGTAGACCTAGAGTACGAGCAAGCTCGCTTGGTAGAGTTCCGTCCTCTTCAACCTGAACACCGATGCGTGGAAGTTGAGAGTTTGTGATAACATCTTTGAAGTGATCTACGTCGCCAGAGTAAAGGATAGACATAAGGCGGATAGTCTCATACCATAGACCGTGGTTGTTTGTAGTTTTGATTTCTGTAAGACCGTTTACACTGTGCTCCATCCAGTAGCGGAAAGAGTTGGCCCAATCTTGAAGATCTTGCTTATCTGCGCTAGTCCAAGATTCAGAGTCAGCGATAATCATAGCAGCATTGAAACCTGCAATCCAACGACGAGAGTCGATGATACCTGTACCTCTAATTCTCTCCATTCCAGGAACATACTGAGCGTAAGTCATGTTAGGGTTCATACCTGTTGTTCTGTCAGTGAACCAAGTACGTAGAAGTTCGGCAGCTTTAGCAGCGTATTGCTCTTCGCCAGTAAAGAAGTACATAAGAGCTAGGGCTTGAGTAGCCTCGCCGATAAGTCCACTTCTCTCACGCTCATAATACTCATAAACCTCAGGGTTCGTTACACCGTCGTTGCGTAGGTAAGGAGAACCATCAGCAGTGTCAGGGTTTGGCCACCAGTAAGGAGACAAAGATATATAATCGCGAGGGTCGAGGCTAGGTGCTGTGTGAATTTTGTCAAATGTAATAGAGATAGGCTCCATGTTTAGGTAAGCCGTGTCTGTGTGGTTTTTGAAGCTTTTGTACGCTGTCATAATAGCAGGGTCCTTGTCTTCGATTGCCTCGCGAGCCTCAAGAAGCAATTTGTCGTCGAAGTAAAGGGAAATCATGTCAGAGTTTGCTCCAGGCTTATTAGCATCTGATGAAGAGCATCTCACAAATGAAATTGCAGCAAGTACAACAAAAAGTAAAATCTTTTTCATACGGTTATAGTTTGTTTGAGTTAGTTGTCCAAATGTAGTAATAATATTTAAATCTACGAAATTTTAACAAGTAATTTACATAAAAAACAAGACATCTAATGTGAAAAGTTATTTTTATCTGGGTGTAGTGGTATAAATGGCAAAAACCCGACTATATAAGCATGCCGCCTACCTAGTCGGGTCTTCTCTGGTATTGTATCCCGTATTTTAGTCGATAATCTCGAAACCTGTGTAAGGAACAAGTGCTTTAGGTATGCGAATACCCTGGGCACATTGGTTGTTCTCTAGTAGAGCCGCAAGTATGCGAGGTAGTGCTAGAGAGCTGCCGTTTAGTGTGTGTGCAAGCTGAGTCTTCTTGTTCTCATCGCGGAAGCGAAGCTTAAGTCTATTTGCTTGGAAAGATTCGAAGTTAGACACAGAAGAAACCTCAAGCCATCGTTGCTGAGCTGCTGAGTAAACCTCAAAGTCGTAGGTCAAAGCCGATGTGAAACTCATGTCGCCACCACACAAACGAAGTATGCGGTAAGGAAGCTCTAGCTTTTTGACGATAGACTCTACGTGCTCCACCATGCCATCTAGGGCTTGGTAAGACTTGTCTGGGTGTTGAAGCTGTACTATCTCAACCTTGTCAAATTGGTGTAGGCGGTTCAATCCACGCACGTCCTTGCCATAAGAACCTGCCTCGCGGCGGAAACAAGGTGTGTATGCTGTAAGCTTTACAGGAAACTCGCTCTGGTCAAGGATGACATCGCGGTAGATGTTGGTTACAGGAACCTCAGCCGTTGGTATAAGGTAGTAGTTGTCTGCTGTGGCGTGGTACATTTGACCCTCTTTATCAGGTAGCTGTCCTGTGCCAAAGCCTGATGCCTCATTTACCATTAGTGGAGGCATAACCTCGTTGTAGCCAGCTTCGGTGTTGCAGTCCAAAAAGAAACTTATAAGTGCGCGTTGAAGTTTTGCGCCCTTGCCTTTGTATACTGGGAATCCTGCGCCAGTAAGCTTGTTGCCTAGTTCAAAATCTATGATGTCGTATTTCTTCGCTAGCTCCCAGTGAGGCATAGCACCATCCTCTAGGGTTGGTGTGCAGTCGTCTAGTTTGACCACTACGTTATCCTCTGCCACGCGACCTAGAGGTACAATCTCGGCTGGAAGGTTAGGTAGGGTAACTATAAGGGCTGTCATTTGCTCCTCGGCGGCTTTCTTTTGCTCCTCAAGCTTTTTCGATTCTTCTTTGAGCTGAGCGACTTTATCCTTGGCTGCTTGAGCTTGGTCTGCAAGACCTTGCTTAAACATCATGCCTATTTCTTTGGCCAGCTTATTCTGCTCGGCAAGAATGCTATCTAGTTGAGCTTGAAGCGATTTACGAAGGTCGTCAACCTGCTCAATTTGTTCTATTACTGGTGCTGCATCAACACCCTTTACTGCAAGACGCTCTATGGCATATTGCTTATTTTCACGTAGTTGTTTTAGTGTAAGCATAGTTTTTTTAATATTGTAGATACACGTAACAAAGGTACAATTTTTTTCGTACCTTAGAACACCTTGAGCCAAACTCTTTGTGCTAATTAAAAGAAAGTTTTTTTCGATATGCCCTTTTTCTAAAATTAATTCCTAAATTTGTGGGGCTGACTATCTGGGGTATATGTTGTTTTGGCGTGGCTTAAGTAGTTGGTTTATAGGTTGTTGTTGTCTGGTGTTGTCATTTGCTCGCTTTTGTGTAGGTGGAAAATGCTGTTCTTATAAAAAAAGAAATTTTTATTATGATAAAATTGAAAATACTTTTGCCGCTGTTGTGTTTTTCGGCTTTTGTTTGTTGTGCTGGTAGCAGCAACAAGGCAAGCTCTGGCAGTGCGCAGGTTTCAGATAATGTGGCGAACACTCAAATGAAGCTCATAGAGCGCATATCGCCAGCTACTCAATATAGAGTTGGAGATACTATTAAAATTGAGGTTGCTCTTGCCACTACGGCTACTGTTGATAGCATGTTTCTATATGTGGATGATAAGCGCGTTGGCTTGTCCGATAACAAGTATAGTGTTGTTAGTAACAGCACCATGCCGTTGGGACGCCACACTTATCGTCTAGATGCTTATAAGGATGGTGAAAAGGAGTCGCGAATGAGTAACTTCGAGCTTGTTCCCCTCGCTGCACCAAGATATTATGATTATCGTGTTGAGCAGAGCTATCCCCATAACGAGGCCCATTATACCCAAGGGTTGATATTCGCTCACGGAACCTTGTATGAGGGCACGGGCATGAACGGTGAGTCGCTACTTGCTCAGGTTGACCTTATGAGTGGCAAAAGGGTGCGCAGTGTAGACTTGGACGATAAATATTTTGGCGAGGGCATAACGCTCCTTGGCGATAAGATGTATCAGCTTACATGGCAGTCGGGCAAGGCTTTGGTCTACAATGTGCATAACTTTAAGGTTGTAGAGCAGTTTGATTACCAAGGCGAGGGCTGGGGTATAACAACCGATGGCGAAGTCCTTTATATGAGCAATGGCAGCAACAAGATTACTGTTCGCAATGCAGATGATTTCTCTATTATACGCACCATATCGGTCTATACCGAGCGTGGAGCGTTGAACTATCTCAATGAGCTGGAATGGATAGATGGTGAGCTGTGGGCGAATGTATATATGTCCGATTATATCGCTCGCATAGACCCAAAAACGGGGCTTGTTGTTGGTGTTGTAGATCTTGCAGGCTTGCTCCCTGCGGCTGACCGCACGCCTAGAAGTGAGGTGCTTAATGGCATTGCTTATGATAAATCTTCGGGGCGCATCTTTGTTACGGGTAAATACTGGAGTAAGATGTTTGAGATAAGCGTCTTCTAAACTTTTTAAGATTATGGAAAATATTAAAGATACTATAAAGGAGTTGTCGGCGGAGTTTGAGCCTAGGGCCATAGAGATTCGCCGCCACCTACACAGCATAGCCGAGCTTTCTTTCGAGGAACATAAAACATGTGAGTATATATCGCAGAAGCTTGCAGAGGCAGGCATAGCGTTTTCTCGTGTAGCCTCTACGGGGCTTATCGCGCGCTTAGAGGGTACATTAGACTCTAGCGATGAGGTTGTTGTGCTCAGGGCGGATATAGACGCGCTCCCTATAATCGAAACCGTAGATGTTTCGTTTGCCTCTGAGAATAAGGGTGTTATGCACGCCTGTGGACATGACATGCACGCGGCAACCTTGCTGTCGACACTTATAATGTTGAGTACTAACTTGCACCTATTCAAGGGCACGATACTAGGCTTGTTTCAGCCGGGTGAGGAGCTTTGCCCGGGGGGAGCATCGCTGGTGCTTAAAGAACATCCGTTCGAGGGTCTTAATATAAAAGGCTTTATAGGTCAGCATGTCGATGCTGCTATAAAGAGCGGTTGTGTGGGCTTGCGCGCAGGTCAGTATATGGCTTCGAGTGACGAGCTAAGAATAACGGTTAATGGTCGCGGTGGACATGCTGCATTACCACATACAACAATAGATCCGATAGTTCCTGCAGCCAAGATATTGCTTGAGGTTAAGGCCATAGCACAACAGCAGAACCTTCCAGCTCCAACTATTATTGCCATAGGTAAGGTCTCTGCCGAGGGAGCAACAAATGTCATACCTTCAAAGACTTATATGGAGGGCACCATGCGCACTTTTAGTGAGCCGTGGCGTGCAGAAATCAAGCAGCAGATAAAGCAAATAGCCGACAGGATAGCCTCTGAGCATGGAGCCACTGCCAATGTTGATATTGCCGATGGCTATCCGTGTGTGTATAATAACCCTCAGGTGACAGAATTTGCCAAGGGTGTTATGTGTTCTCTTTGGGGGGCAGAGAATGTCGAAGACTTGGATTTACGTATGACATCCGAGGATTTTGGTTTCTACACCGAGTATTATCCATGTTTGTTCTACCGCCTTGGTGTGCAGTACAACGACTCTCGCAGCTGTGGCGTGTCACACAATTCTAACTTCAACCCCGACGAGTCGGCCTTGAAGATTGGCATGAGCACCTTTGCAGTGCTAGCCATATCTCTGCTTAATAACTAGAGTTTGATTGTCAGTAGCACAGGGTTGTGGTCGCTGTTCTCAAAGCCATAATCTAATGTTTTGATAGATATTACCTCGGCCGATTTAGGTACGAGGAAGAAATCTGTAATGGCGGTTTTGTCGTTGCCGTCTGCCTTGTATGCTTTGTCCAGATAGCGCAATGACTCTACGGATAGGTCAGCCACCCAAGCGTGCGAAGTACTCATAAACGAGGGGTTGACAGATATGGGAGTGTAGTTAGGGTCTGAGGCAGCTAGAGGCGATAGGGTGTAGCTTGGCGGTATCTGGTTCCAGTCGCCACCCACAATGCTGCTGTGTGTTTTGGTCTTTAGTAATTCCTCTAATGCCGCGTTTTCTTGCCTACGAGCCGTGCCATTGTCATACGCGCTGTTGTGTGTGTTGACAATGATTATGGTGTCTTTGCCTATTTCGATTTTAGAAATCAGAGCCGCGCGTTTTAGGTTGAACATGCGCAAAGGTAGCTTGTCGCTTACGGGGTATTGTAGCCTTTGGGCTTCTAGGGGTTTGGCTTTGCTTAGAGTCAGTAGCCCAGCTTCGACCCTGCCAAGAGGGTTGGCTATTGGTTTTGGTACAAAGAAGGTCTTGAAGTTGTAGGCAAAAGAGCTGTAATACTCTTCGAGGGCAGATGTTATAGCTTGCTTCTGGTTTATCTTATAGCTGCGCGATGCCCTTGTGTCGACCTCTTGCAGCAGCACGATGTCGGCGTCAATATCTTTTATCGTGCTGATGATTTGCTCTAGGTTATGCTCTGTTTGTTGCTTTGAGGTGCGTGTTCTTGTGCCGCCATCAAAAAAGAAATCCATGTCCTTGTCTAGCCCACAGTAGCCTATGTTCCATGCAAGGATGGTTAGGGTGCTGTCCTCGCTATGGGTGGTGAGCTTGGCAGGAGCTATGGTTTCTAGCTCTTCTATATTTGCAGGTCTAAACTCCAAGGCCAGAGAAAGCCCTAAAAATATAGCCACTAGAAATATAACCGCGAATATTATCTTAAAAAATATCTTCATTAAGTCTTTGATAAAAAGGATTTTATGTTGTTTGCGTTACTCAAACTATATGCAAATTTATTAGAATTTTGCAGAATTTGCAATTTAATGCTATTTTTGTAGAACACATTGATAATTTTCATAAAATGAGATCAGCAAAAGCATTTATCTGTGCTCTAGTAGCCATGCTTATGAGTACCGCCTTGTGGGCGCAGACTACCCGTGAGCAGTATATTCAACAATATAAACAAATGGCTATTGATGCCCAAGAGCAGTTTGGTATTCCTGCAAGTATCAAGATGGCACAGGCTTTGCTCGAATCGGCAAATGGCAATAGCCGTCTGGCTACCATGGCCAATAACCACTTTGGTATCAAGTGCAAAAGCTACTGGCAGGGTGAGACCATATCTCATGATGATGATGCTAAGGGCGAGTGCTTCAGAAAATACTCTTCGGTCGAGGACTCATATAACGACCATTCAATATTCTTGAGCGATGGCGAGCGTTACCGCTTTTTGTTCTCGCTACCTGTTGACGATTATTCGGCATGGGCACACGGCCTGAAACAAGCAGGCTATGCTACAAACCCTCAGTATGCTTACCTACTTATAGACATTATCGAGGAATTTAAACTGTATGATTTGGCCAACGCAGAGGTAGAACAAGTTGAGCCTCCGCTAGGTGTTGTTGAGCAGGCCCCAGTAGTTGTTGCTACACCAGGATTTAACGTCAACGACTATGCCGTTTATAAGAAACAACGTGGCGACCATACCGTATACATCAATAACAAGACACGTTTTGTGGTTATGTTCGAGGGTGAAACTCTTGAAAGCCTAGCTCAGAATGTTAAGATTCCAACCAAGTTGTTGCGCAGCTATAATGACTTGCAAGATGGTCAGACAATAGAGCCAAACCAAATGGTGTACGTCAAGTTCAAAAAGAATAAATCACGTAATGGCGCGAGCTTCCACGTGGTTAGAGCAGGCGAAACCCTATATAGCATATCTCAGCTATATGGTATCCGTTATGAGAAGTTGAAAGATATAAACAAGAAAACAGAAGACATGGAGCTGCCAGCAGGTATGCGCCTACGCTTAAAATAATAACCAGTAATAAATAAATATGGAAGAAGGTCCCAGTCTAAGAGACAAAATTGTAGACAAACTGAAACAAAAAGCCACGCTAAAGCAGCGTGTTAGCGACAACACTCAAACAGTATTTAGAAACCTCAAATCGGTATTGCATGAGCTTGCTGCCGAGCTGGACGAGACACTCGAAGAGATGAATAATCTCGACGACACTATCAAGGTTGAGTACCGCGATAGGGGTCATTTCGAGGCTCAGTTTCAGGTTGCCGAAGATATATTAATCTTCAATATGCAGTCTGATGTCTTTGAGTTTGAGCGTAATCATCCCTTGTGGCAAAACCCTTATGTTGTAGCCAATGGCGATAACTCTTATTGTGGTGTTATCAACATTTATAACTTCCTTGCCGACTCGTTTAAGTATAACCGTAACTCAGATGAGGGTTATCTTATAGCTCGCATATTTGTCAATAGCGATATGCAGTATTTTGTCGAGGGCAAGAATCAAAAGGGAGTCACTTGTGATAAGTTTGGTACTGCAGAAATAGATAAAAAGGCATTGTTGGGTATCGCTGAGACAGCCGTTGACTATGCTCTGACCTTTGATTTGCTGGTTCCTAACTATGAATCTGTTAAGCTGGTTAATGTACAGCAGTTTAATACCAAGGTGGACAACTCTCGTACCAAGACTGGTAAGCGACTTGGCTATGTATTTAGCACAGACGACATCTAGATAGGCGAGTAGGGGGGGGAGTCATTTCTTCGCCATCCTTAGTTGAAAAAAGGGAATAACTAACAAGTAACATTGTCGGTTATTCCCTTTGTCTTTTATAGTGCCATTTATAATACTGACTCGAAGAGTTGCGGTATGCGTGTCGAGAAGTTCATCTGCTCACCCGTTGTAGGGTGGGTGATGTTTAGCACATAGGCATGAAGGCAGACGCGTGCTGAGGCGTTCTTGCTCGATGCACCATATTTCTTGTCTCCCATTATCGGAGTGCGCATATATTCCATGTGGGCGCGAATCTGGTTTTTCTTTCCTGTCTCTAGCTCCAGTTCTACAAGTGAGTAGTCGAGCGAGCTGCGAACAACACGGTAGTTGGTGATAGCCTCTTCGCCCTTGTTCTCATCGTCGCGTGGCACATACATCTTGAGTGCTGCGTTTTCGGTTAGCAGTGTGTGTATAGAGCCTTGCTTCTGTGTTGAACT
>JAWXTS010000054.1:0-12012 GCA_044433305.1 Rikenellaceae bacterium
TTGGTTTCGAGACGGGGTATTTTCATTTTGCAGGCAAGGCCAAGAGCGAGGACGAGAAGCACAGTATCTTCTCTACGGCATGGAGCACGGTGGCTCTGGTGGCATTGTTTTTCTTGGCTCTGGTGCTTGGTTTTTGTGGCCCCATAGCAGGTGTTATGGGCTATGCCAACAACCCTTCTTATGTGGCTGTGGTGGCAGGAATCGTTGCCTTGGATGTTATTACGGCCATTCCTTTTGCGCGAGTGCGCGAGCAGGGTAAGGCTCTAAAGTATGTCACGATAAGGACCTTGTCTGTGGTTATCAATATCGTGTTCACGGTATTTTTCTTCTCTGCTCTACCCTATCTTACCGAGTCTTTGGGTGGCTTTTGGATGAGCATCTACCGTCCCGAATCTATCACAGGCTATGTGTTTGTTGCCAACCTTATAGCTAGCTTTGCTGTGCTGTTGATGTTGTTCCCGTCTAACTTGAAGCTGCTTGGTAGAGGCATAGACCGTAAGCAGCTAGGAGTGATAGCAATGTATAGCTTACCGCTACTTATTAGTGGCATTGCTGGTACGGCAAACGAGTTTATCGACCGTCAGATGATAAAGTATGTTATGCCTGCCTCAGAATCCATGGCAGCACTAGGCATCTATGGTGCGGTGGTCAAGATAGGTGTTATACTCTTGCTTTTCACCCAGATGTATCGTCTGGCTGCCGAGCCTTATTTCCTATCTGGATTCTCTAAAAAGGACTTTGTCAGAACCAATGCCGAGGCCCTGAAATACTTTATTGTAGCCTCGGTGTTTATATTTCTTATGATAACACTATTTACCGACATCTTCGCACTTATTGTGGGTGCCGATTTCCGCGAGGGAATGTATATCTTGCCCGTGGTGCTGCTTTCAAATATGTTGTCGGGAGTGGTGTTTAATCTTTCTTTTTGGTATAAGCAGGCAGCCAAAACAAAGTTTGCTATGTATGTTACTATCACTGGTTTGGTGTTTACGGTTTTGCTTAACTTTGCCCTTATTCCTGTGTTGGGATACTTTGGTGCTGCCTTGGCGCGCCTTGGTTGCGAGATAGCTATGGTGGCGTTGAGCTACTACCTTAATAGGCGTCACTACCCCACCCCTTACGACTTGCCTCGCATAGGTCTATACTTGCTTGGCGGAGCTGTTATTTATGGTGCGTCGATGCTTTTTGTAGAGCCAAACTTTGGTATCTTGCCAAAAAATTTGATAAATTTGGGTTTGCTCGGTCTGTTTGCTACCTTTGTGGTTAGACGTGAGAATATCAATGTTGTAGAAATGTTTAAATCAATAATAAAAACAAGACTATGAAAGTCAAAATTATAAACCGCTCGGCCTTTGATTTGCCACAGTATGAAACCGCTCAGGCCGCAGGTCTGGATATTAGAGCCAACATTACAGAGTCTATAACCTTGAAGCCGCTCGAAAGAGCTATGGTGCCAACAGGTTTGTATGTAGAACTTCCTGATGGCTATGAGATTCAGGTGCGCCCTCGCAGTGGATTGGCAGCAAAGAAAGGCCTTACTGTACTTAACTCGCCAGGAACCATAGACCCTGACTACCGTGGTGAGATTAGAGTTATTCTGGTGAATCTTTCGCCAGATGATTTTGTTTTGGAACCAGGTGAGCGTATTGCTCAGATGGTAGTTGCTAAGTTTGAGCGTGTAGAGTTGGAGGCTGTCGAGGAGCTTAGCCAGAGCGACAGAGGAGCAGGAGGTTTTGGTTCAACAGGAGTACAATAGAGCATGCAATTCTCTCAAATCATAGGTCAAGACAAAATCAAGGAACACCTTATTGCTGGTGCTCAGAGGGGGCGTGTGCCTCATGCTCAGCTGTTTGCGGGTGAGCTTGGTTTTGGTGGTTTGCCTCTAGCCTTGGCGTATATAACTTACCTTAACTGCACTAATCGTAGCGATAAGGATTCGTGCGGAGAGTGCCCCTCGTGTGTTCAGATGCGCTCGTGTGCCCACCCCGATGTGCACTACGTGTTCCCTGTGAATACCCCTAAGGGTAAGTCGTCGAGCACCAAACCACTTAGTGACCATTATCTAGCCCAATGGCGTGAGCAGGTCACATCTACTAAAGGTTATTTCACTGAGCAAGAGTGGTATAAGACACTAGATATTGAGAATAAGGAGGGTAATATATCGACCTTTGAGGCGGATGAAATTATACGCAAGCTGTCGTTTAAATCCTATGAATCAGAGTTTAAGGTTGTGTTGATGTTCTTGCCCGAGCGCATGAACCGTCAGGCAGCCAACAAGTTGTTGAAAATTATAGAGGAGCCGTGGGATAAGAGCCTGTTTATTATGGTTGGCTTGTCGGCTAGCATGCTGTTAGAAACCATATCTTCGCGTCTTCAAAGTCTGTCGATACCGCCGATAGAATCGCAGCCGCTGTTGGCCGAGCTGATAGAGGGTGGCATCTCGAAAGATGCGGCAGAAAGGTTGTCGCGCATGAGTAGGGGTAACTACCTAGACGCGCTAAGGTTGTATGAGCAGAGGGATGTTGTGAGCGATGAGTTTGACTTCTTCGTAAAGCTTATGAGGCTTAGTTATGAGAATAAGCACTTAGAACTCATGGAGCTTGCCGAGGCGGTGGCTTCTTTGGGGCGCGAGCAGCAGAAGTTCCTTATAAACAACTCAATACGTCTGCTCAGAGACAGTTATATGATAAATGCAGGGCTAGAAAATCTATGTCGACTGACAGATGCAGAATACAGCTTTTGTAAGAAATTTGCACCCTTTGTCAACAACAAGAATATAGAGTTTTTGGTCGACCAGATGGAGCTTCTAATACGCGATATATCATCTAATGCCAATGCCAGAATAGCATTTACTCACTTTGTGCTTATGGTCAGCAAACAAATTGTAGCCTTGTAGATTATGACGCGTGTAGTATTGATTTCGGGTGGTAATCTAGGTGATGCGAGGGTCACGCTGCTCTCAGCCCTTGATATGATAAACCAAAGGGTGGGGCAGGTTGTAGAATTTTCTACGATTCATTATTCTAGAGCGTGGGGATTTGAGAGCGAGCAGGAATTTGCTAACCAAGTGATAGTTGTTGATACAGAGCTTGATGCGCTGTGTTTGCTTGATACCCTGCAAGAGATTGAGGCTCACTATGGGCGCAACCGCGAAAAAGAGAATTTGACAAAAAAAGATGGTCAGCGTTATTGTTCGCGTAGTCTGGATATAGACATTCTGTTTTATGGCGAGCAAGTGATTGATAATGAGCGTCTTGTTGTGCCTCATAAGCTCATGTGTGAGCGTGAATTTGTGCTGAAACCGCTTTGTGAGATTATGGCAGACTATCATCACCCATTTTTTGGCGAGAGTGTTGCCCAGCTACTGGCTAAAGTTATCTAAAAAAATAGTACCTTTACGGCGAATTGTGCTTCCTTTGTGGCAAGGTGATTGGACCGCACGCTAAAGAGGCATTAATAAAAACTATATGCAAACACATAAAATCAAGATAATCAAGCGTTTTGCAAGCATTTTTATACTTATGCTTGTGGTTGTTATGCTGTCTAGCCGTTGTGCAAGCATATCAATGCCGCTGGGGGGTCCCTATGACACCCTGCCTCCGCGTGTGGTTATGATAAGCCCCGCTTATGGAACCACAGGGTTTGATAATAAGCGCGTAGTAATAACTTTCGACGAGTATATAGTGCTTAAGGATCAACAGAAAGAGTTCTTTACCTCGCCTGCTATGGCTAAAACACCAACCCTTACAATCAGAGGTAAAAGTTTGCAGATAGACCTTACAAGTCCCCTAGATTCTAACACTACCTATGCCCTGAACTTTGGCAATACCATAACCGACAACAACGAGGGTAATGTATTTAGTGGATTTAGATATGTCTTTTCTACGGGCGATTATATAGATTCGCTGCTGATGTCTGGATACACGGTTGATGCCTATACGGGCGACACCTTGGGCAATGTATTTATCAACTTCTATGACGACTCTACGGCCGACTCATTGATGTTGGTGCAGAACTTTGGTCCAGAGAAAATGGTGTCCATGGATTCGACATTGGTCGATAGCCTCTCAAGCGTGCACCCTGTTGACACGCTAACCAAAGAGCAGCTTCTTGAGATAGACTCGGTGCTCTATAAAGTTAAGCCTAATGCCATAGCGCGAACATTCTCTAACGGTATCTTTGTGGCCGAGAACCTCGCAGCCAAAGATTATAGGATGTATGCCTTCCAAGATAATAATAGCAATGGTAGCTATGACCCAGGGGTGGATTTGGTTGGCTTTACCGATTCAATCTACAATCCTTTGGAGATGCCCTCGTTTATGATATGGTATGATACCATTCAGCGCAGGTTGCAGGCCGAGCCTCAGACTTACTTTAGGTTGTTCAAAGAAACTTTTGTCAATAAAAGAGCTAACCTGACTGGTATCACTCGCCCCGAAAGACAACGACTATATCTTACCTTTACGGGTGCAGACCCTAAGATTGAGAAGATAGAATTTGATAGCATACCATCAGAGAAGGTGATTACCGAATACCTTACTCAGGGCAAGGACACAATGTCGTTATGGCTTTCTGTGTTGCCAGAGCAGATGCCAGATAGTATTGGGGGTAGGCTGATGTATCAAAGGTATGATGACTTTAATAACCTTCAAGCTGACACTGTGCGTTTCAATCTAGGTTGGCGAGAGATAATCTCAAAAGAAAGAGAGCGTGAGATTGAGAAGGCCGAGAAAGACGGTGAGCCGCTCCAGCCCGAGACACTGAAGGTCCGCTTTGGTATTAGTGGAGGTAAGCACAATCCTGAACAGAGAATATCGCTGCCCTTTGATGTACCTGTGCTTAGTATAGATAGTTCTCGTATAGAGTTGTTGAAGCTGCCTACTAATGACAAGGGCGTGGAACAAAAAGTAGCCTTTGTCATCGAGCAGGACACTGCTCAGATTAGACAGTGGTGGATAAACTCTGATTGGCAGGCAAATGAGAAGTATAGACTGACAATACCTTCTGAGGCGTTGAAGGATATTTCGGGGCTTGTGAACGATACCCTGAAGACAGAATTTACCATAGACAGCCCTGAAAAGTATGCTACCTTTGTACTTAATCTGAATAATGCAGACTCGGATAAAGAATATATCGTTCAGATTATAGACCAGAACAAAAAGGTGCTCAAAGAACGTAACCACCTTAATGGAGGCAAGCTTAAAATAGAGTTTATTAATCCGGGTAGCGTTCGCATACGTATCCTCGAAGATGCTAATAAGAATGGCATGTGGGATGTTGGAGATCTTCTTTCGCGTCGCCAGCCCGAGAAGGTAGCTGTATATAAGGACGATAGCAATAATGAAAATATAACAGCCAAGTTGAACTGGGAGCTAGAGTTTGACGTGGATTTAGAAAAGCTTTTTGCACCAGTACAAATGGAGGATATACTAGATAACATCCAACGAATGGAGCTTGAGGCACAGAAGAAAAGAGATGAATATAGAAAACAACAAAACTCAAAAAATCAGCAGAATAAAGGCAGTATGTTTTAGCCTAGCCATGCTTATGCTGCTTTCTATTGGCGGGGCAAATGCTCAGAGCTATGTGGGAGTTAGAGGTGGCTATGGTGTTGGTAATGGTCGTTTTCTGCCTGCCAACGAGAGTAGGACTGTGCTGGGCTTGTTCTCGGGTGGTTTTAGCTACAAGTACTTTAGCGACACTAGGTTTGTGGGTGCCATAGAGGCTGACCTGCAATACTTTGAGCGCGCCTTTAAGTATGACCTTGCCAAGGACTCTGACAGCTCGTATATGAGGCAGGTTAACTCTATCGATTTGCCGATTATGTGGCATCCTCATATTTATGTTTTCAATCGTAATGCCCGTGTGTTCTTTAATCTGGGAGTTAACTTCACCTACAACATAAGTTCATATGAGGTGTATGAGTCTAAGGAGAATGGCATTTATAGCCAGGGGGACTATCCTTTTGTGCTTATCAGAGACAACCAATGGGGCTATGGTCTTGTCGGAGGTGTTGGTATCAGCTTTTTGGTTGATAGGTTTGAGTTTATCGCTGAGGGACGCTACTATTATGGATATTCTGATATATTGAAAAACTATAACGTCTATCCCGATAACCCTATGCGCTCGCCGCTAGACAATATAAACATATCTCTAGGTATTAGCTACCGCTTGGGTAAAGGAGGCATAAAAGCCTTGCCAAGTAAAAAATATATGCAGACTCACGGTATCTTAGAACCTGAGATGATCTTAGAGCAGCAGCTTGTAGATCACCAAGATACCATAGAATTACAACGAGTAGAATTAATTCAGGACAAGGATGAACACTTGTCTACACAAGATAAATAATAGAAACAATGGAAGCAATGGAAAGCACTCGCCAGCAGAAGGTGGGTAGTCAGATTAAAACAGATATCTCTGATATTCTAATAAAGGAGGCCGCAGATTTTGTACGTGGGGCTATGGTTTCGGTGACGGTCGTGAGAATGAGTCCCGACTTCTCTCTGGCAAAAGTATATGTCAGCGTATTCCCTTTTGATAAGAGCACAGAGATACTTAAGAACTTAAAAACTAATGCTTGGGTTGTGCGTAAGGCCTTGGGTACACGTATGCGCCACCAGATTAAGCACATCCCTGAAGTAGCATTTTTTCTAGACGACTCGCTAGAGTATGTCGAGAACATAATGAATAAGCTGAAAGAGTAGGGGGCTTGTTTTTAACTTTTGTGATATGAAAAAAAGTTTATCGTTCTTTTTTGCCAGACGCTACTTATTTAGTCGTAAGTCGCACTCGGTGATAAATATAATATCGATAGTAAGTGCTATCTCCATATCTGTTCCGGTTATGGCGATGGTTATACTATTGTCTATATTTAACGGGCTGGAGGGAATGATAAATTCTATGTACAATATCTTTGACCCCGATATAGAAATTACGGCTGCACAGGGAAAGGTCTTTGATCAAGGCTCTTTGTTCGATAAGATTCAGCTTGTTGATGGGGTCGAGAACCTATCTTTTATGCTAGAGGAGAATGTGCTTCTAGAGTATAATGATAGGCAGATTGTGGGTGTCATGCGCGGTGTTGACCAAGATTACAACAAGGTAGTCGGCATGGACACGATAATCGTTGGTGGGGAATATAAACCTCTATTTGGAGATATGCCTCAAGCTACGGTCGGACGAGGCATGGCCTATTCTTTGGGCATTAATGTTAACCTACCAAAACCACTTATGGTCTACACGGTTGGGCGTGGAGAGTTCAGCCCTCTGTTTGCCATGCAGAACTATGTGCGCGATAGAATCTTTGTTGGGGGAGTTTTTGCTCTGGAAGCTGAGGCCGACAGCAAGTATGTTTTTGTGCCCATAGATTTTGCTCAGAAGCTGCTTAGTCACGATAATAAAGCCACATCTATTTCCATAGCTTTGGAGTCGGGAGCTAATGAAAACAGGGTAAAGAAAGAGCTTATGGAGGCTTTGGGTGAGGACTTTGTTGTCGAAACCCGCCTAGAGCAAAACAGCGAGTTTTATAAGATTATGAAGTACGAGAAATGGGGTATATATTTCATAATTCTTTTGGTGTTGGTTATAGCCTCTTTCTCTCTTGTAGGCTCATTGACGATGCTTATCATAGAGAAGCGAACACAGCTATCTACGCTTTATGCCATGGGTGCTGATATAGGTTTTGTGAGGGGTGTGTTTATTCGTGAGGGGCTTTTGGTCTATCTCTCGGGTGCTATACTTGGACTTATATTTGGAGTCTTGTTTTGCTTTGCCCAGCAGCACTGGGGCTTTATTGCCATATCGGCTCCTACCTTAATCATCAACTCCTATCCTGTGGAGCTACGTGTTGGTGATTTGATAGGTGTGTGTGCAAGTTTTACACTCTTGAGCTACTTGATGGCTCGAATGACTACATTATTAACTATTAAAGCAAGTGATTTCAGCAAATGAGAAAATTGTTTTTGATAATAATTGCTTTGGCAACAATGTTCTCGTGTTTTGGTCCTAGAAAGAAGATCATCACAACCGAGCACATGGAGATAATCACGGCGGAGATATTCGTTGCTAATGCCTATGGTAGCTTTGCCGAGTTGATGATGCAAGATAGCATCGATATGTATGAGCCAATATTTAATAAATATGGCTATACGGCAACCGATATGCTATATACTATTACCGAGCTTACAAAGCGTAAGAGTGTGCGTTATACGGATATTCTAGAGGGTGCAATTTTGCGCATAGAGAGGGTTCATGATAGCCTCGATCGTATTGTTAAGGCTCAGGATACAGTTGATATGTTGATGGTAAAAACATATAGCACTAGGGTCTATGATTTGCCAGAGCTTGTTGTTGATAATATCAAAGATACTTCCAACTTGTCTATTAAAGTACCTGTGGAGCCTGGCAGTTATGAGTTGTCGTTTAGGTATTTTATTGATTCTGAAGATAAGAACTCACCCATATCATATAGATATGGCATAATAAATAAATCGGGCAGATATAGGTCTATATCTACATATCACATGAAGAAATCGCTGAGCGAGAAACGAGACCTTACTATACCTAATGTGAGCGAGCAGGACTCCTTGCTCTATCTCCAGCTTGGCGTTTATCCTAAGACCATGACTGGTGAACCGCATATCAGGTTCGATTCTTTGACTTTGTATCACCTTCCTGTCTTGGAGTCTGTCAAAGATTCGTTTAGAGATAGATGGTTCCCTAACGAGCTTTTACCTTATATCAATGAGTCAAATAAGAAAGATAGCCGCGCAGTGGGTCCTTACCTCAAATGGGCTGCTTCCGCGAGCGATAGTCTGCATAAACAATAGCGGGGTAATCGAAGATATTGTCTGTTGCGATAATATAGACAGGCAGAGTGGGGTAGAGTTCTACAATGGAATACTTATTCCAGATATGGTTAATGCTCACTCGCACTTGGAATTGTCGTACCTTCGAGGGGCGATTGCCTCGGGAGAAGGCTTTGCGGGTTTTGCTCAAGCTATCGGCAGGGTACGTAATAACTTTGTCGAGGGTGAAAGGGAGCGTAGTGCCCTGTTTTGGGATGCCAAGATGTTTGCCGAGGGAGTTGGTGCTGTGGGTGATATAAGTAATGGCACAAGCACTGTTGGTGTCAAGTCAAGCTCAAAGATTTATTATCACACCTTTGCTGAGCTTTTTGGCTTGTCTACGCAAGACCTTGGCCCTATAAGTGGTGCTGTGGCTGGTTTTAAGGCCGCTAATCTACCCGTTTCGACAACACCCCATTCAGTATACTCATTAAACAAGAAAGCCTTTAATTTGGCTGTAAATGCCAATGCTCAGAGCACGCTGTCTATACATTTTATGGAGAGTGATGCCGAGAGTGAGTTGTTTAGTCAAAGGGGTCACTTGTGGCAGTGGTACTCGCGCAGTCAGATGAATGTTGATTTCCTTGATGAATTATCGCCCGTGGGTCGTATAATAAATAATATTCCTTCCTCGCGCAAGGTTCTACTTGTGCACTGTTCAAAGATTACAGATTTAGATATAACGCGTCTAGTAGACCACTTTGGCGATAATCTTAGCTGTGTGGTGTGTCCTCGTTCAAATAAATATATCGAGGGTTCGACAGTTGATATAGAGGTGCTTAGGCGTAGTGGCTGCCGCATAGTGGTGGGCACAGATTCGCTAGCCTCGACAGATAACTTGTCGATGATAGATCAGATTAAAGAGTTTGAGGGGGTGCCGCTAGAAGAGCGTTTGGGTTGGATAACCATAAACGGTGCTCAGGCTTTGGGCCTAGAAAACAGACTAGGTGTGATAGCCAAGGGTGCGCGTTCGGGCCTAGTGCTTGTTAGTGGTGTTGATTTTGAGAGTATGACCCTGCGCAAAGATGCCTTTGCGCAAAGAATCATATAGATTGTACCTTTACTTTAAGATACTATATTTGGAATATCCATGTTCAGTGGCATGGCATTCTGATTCGTGCCTATTGGGCGCACGTTAGTTTCATACTTAGCTATATTGTCTTGTAGAGACATTAGCAGGCTTTTAGCATTCTCAGGGGTCATGATAATGCGGCTGCGAACCTCTATCTTATCTATCCCCGGAAGCATACTTGCAAAGTCAATCACAAATTCGCTTGTTGAGTGAGATGTTATAGCCATGTTAGAGTAAGTGCCTTGAGCCGTTTCGCTATCTATGCTAACATTAAGTTCTGGGTGCAATTTCTCGTTTGCCATAGTGTTGCTTTTAATTTAGGACTATTGTTGTTACAAAGTTAAATTTTTTACAATGTAATGCAAATATTTTAATTAATAAGTTATTAACATTTTGATACGATTCGTGAAAAAATATAATATTTGGTCTAAATTTTTACTTTCTCGGCCTATATGCGGTTATAAAATTCGAGTATGGAGTTTGTTTTGGCCAGCCCAACGACTCTTTTGAGCTGCTCGGGAGTAGCCTGCTTAACTCCCTGAACAGAACCAAATTCCTTGAGTAGTTTCTCTATGCTCTTGGCTCCAAGGCCAGATATGGACTCAAGCTCGCTCTTTATAAAGTTGGCTGAGCGTTTGTTTCTGTGGAAGGTTATGCCAAAGCGGTGGGCCTCGTTACGTATGTGCATAAGTACTTTTAGGGCGGGGCTGTTGCGGTCGATGAAGTAGGCCGTAGGGTCGTTAGGGAAGTATACTTCCTCTATCCTCTTGGCCAAGCCTATGACCTGCACCTTATCAAATATCTCTAGTTTCTTGAGGGCATCCATAGCCATGGATAGCTGTCCCTTGCCTCCATCCACAACTATCAAATCGGGTAGGGGTTGGTTCTCCTGTTTGAGTCGTGTATAGCGGCGAGTGATAATCTCGTGCATAGATGCAAAGTCGTCGGCTCCAACCACCGTTTTGATGTTGTAGTGGCGGTATTCTTTGCGTGAGGGCTTGCCATCGCGAAAGACCACGCACGCAGCAACAGCATTGGTGCCTTGTAGGTTAGAGTTGTCAAAGCACTCCATGTGGTGAGGAGGAGTATCTAGGCATAGCTCCTTTTGTAGCGATGCCATGATACGCTCGCTGTGTCGCTGAGGGTCCTTGACCTCCAGCTGCTTTAGCTTCTCTAGGCGAAACAGTCGGCAGTTCTTCTCTGATAGTTCGAGCAGTTGGGCCTTGTCGCCACGCGAGGGAACGGTGAATTTTATGCTCTGCTTGAATAGCTCTTTGTCGGGCATAAAGGGTACTACCACCTCCCTCTCTAGCTCTACATCCATCTGCTCACAGATGCGCGCAATGGCAAAGGCGAGGGCCTCGCTCTGGGTGTTCTCAACACCAAGAACTACCTCGACCGTGAGAGAAGATATGATGGCTCCCTTCTTGATATGCAGATAGTTGCAGTAGGCCATGCCTGTTTCGTCAAACAGCAGCGAGAATACATCCAAGCTCATAAAGCTGTTGGATACGATGATGGACTTCTGCTGGAAGTTGCGCAGCACCTCTATGCGCTTGTGGTAGTGTTCGGCGGTCTCAAACTGCAACTTTTCGGCTGCCTGAGTCATCATCTGCTCTAGATAGGAGGTGGTTACAGAGAAGTCGCCTTTGAGAGTTTGCACAACCATGTCCATGCTCTGCTTGTACTCTTGCTGGCTCTGAAGCCCTATGCAAGGGGCCTTGCAGTTGCCTATATGATATTGTAGGCAGGGGGCATAGCGTCCTTGGGCTATAAGCTTGGGGTCGAGATTCAGCGAGCAGGTTCGTAGTTGGTATATGGAGTGCATGGTTTCGAGAACTATCTTCTGAGCAAAAACAGACGAGTAGGGGCCAAAGTGGCGACTGCCATCCTTGAGTGGTCGTCGCGTTGACACAAGGCGTGGAAAATACTCGTTGCGTATCTCTATCCATGGGTAGGTCTTATCGTCCTTGAGCATGATGTTGTAGCGCGGACGCAAGTCCTTAATCATGTTGTTCTCAAGCAGCAGAGCGTCGGTTTCGCTCTCAACCACAGTGTGGTGTATGGATGCTATCTTGGACACCATAACGCGCA
>JAWXTS010000055.1:0-11694 GCA_044433305.1 Rikenellaceae bacterium
CACGACTGTATTATGCTTACCGAGGACGAGGGTATAGTAGCTATTTTGAGGGGTATGGCCGCTCGCAAAGACCGCAACGATGTTGTTAGAGCAAGTAAGATTCCTGTGATGATGATTTTTGGTCGTCATGACGAGCATATTCCAGTTGAGAAAGCTCAGCTGGCCATAGATGCTCAGCCTAATGCGCAGATTGTGTGGCTCGAAGATTCGGGACACAACGGCTATGTAGAGCAGAGTGAGCTATCGCAGCAGATAATATCTGAGTTTGTAGACAGGTGTTATACTGCATAATCTAATCTTATAGCACAAAAAAAGAAGCCTTTTAGGCTTCTATAAAAATAAGGGGCTGATTAACATCTGTTAAGATTGTTAGTCAGCCCCTCTCCTAATAAACTACCTGTCAACGTTTATTGTTCTGCTCCTTGATTCTCAGGATTGCCACCTCTAGGTCCGCGTGGGCCTTGTGGTCTGCCACCTTCTTGGTTTTGGTTATCTCCCTGAGGACCACCTTCTTGTCCTTGTTTTTCCATTCTTGGTCCGCCCTGACCTTGAGGACCACCTTCGCCTCTTGGACCGCCTTGACCTTGACCTCTAGGGCCTCCCATCTGTGGGCCGCGTCCTTGTTGTCCTCCCATCTGTGGACCGTGACCATGACCACCACCTCTTTGGCCTTTACCGCCTTTTAGAGTCTCTACATATTTTGCTAGTTGGTCTTGGTCCAAAATAGACAACATTTGTTTTGTCTGCTCGTCGCGTAGGGCTTTGCTTTGCTCTGCAAGTTTTTCTCTGTCTTGTATTGCTTTAAGCTGAACCTGATATAGTTTCTCTGCTTGTGCATCAGTTAGTTCAAGTTGCTTAGCCATGCGCTCTGACATTGCTTTGGCCATAGTCTCAGGAGTTCTCTCTTGTTTTTCTGGTCTTTCTTGTTTCTGCTTATCTTGGCTTTGTTCTTGTTCTTGTTCTTGTTGACCTCTTTGAGGACGCTGTGCTAGAGCTTCGTTTACAGATGCTGTTCCAATTACTATTGAAAGCACTGCTATGGCAAAAAACTTAGTTTTCATAATTTTCAATTTTAAGTTCCAAACTCAGGTTGTTGTGCTAGCAAACAACATTATTTGTGTGCTTGTACTAATATATATTGTTAGTTGTCCACACTTGGTATTTTAATTGCGTTTGTATCTTTGATGCACAATAGTTGAAAAAGTTAAATCCAAGGAATAAAAAAAATCAAAAAAAAATATATCAAGGCGAGATTTTTTATAAAAAATATGTCTGCCTATTCCAAAACTCAAAATTAAGAGGTATCTTTGGAACTTGAATAAAAATTGATAAATACAAATCTAACAAATAATTACTATGAGTAAAGTAACTGTTGTAGGTGCCGGTAATGTAGGTGCTACTTGTTTTAATGTAATGGCTGCACGCGAGGTTGCAAGCCAAATCGTTCTTCTAGACATCAAAGAAGGTATGTCAGAGGGTAAGGCTTTGGATATTTTCCAAACTCAGACTCTAATGGATTTTGATACTACTATCTGTGGTGTTACTAACGACTATGCTGCAACAGCAGATTCTGATGTTATCGTTATAACTTCAGGTATGCCTCGTAAACCAGGTATGACTCGCGAAGAGCTTATCGGTGTTAATGCAGGTATCGTTAAGACTGTAATGGAAAACGCTATCAAATATTCTCCTGAGGCTATCTTCCTTATCGTTAGTAATCCTATGGACACTATGACTTATCTTGCTCTTAAGAGCAGTGGTCTTCCTTCAAACCGTGTATTTGGTATGGGTGGTGCACTAGATAGCTCACGCTTTAAATGCTATTTGAGCAAGGCTCTAGGTCTAAACTCTAACGACATCGACGGTATGGTTATCGGTGGTCACGGTGATACTACTATGATTCCTTTGGTTAGCAAAGCTTCTTGCAAGGGTGTTCCTGTAACAACTTTGGCTGACAAAGAGACTCTAGATAAAGTTGTTGCTGATACTATGGTTGGTGGTGCTACTTTGACTTCATTGCTTGGTACTTCAGCTTGGTATGCTCCAGGTGCTGCTGCATCTTATGTTGTTGAGTCTATCATCAAAGATCAAAAGAAAATCATCCCTACATGTACTTACCTTGATGGCGAGTATGGCCAGAGCGACATCTGCATAGGTGTTCCTGCTGTTATCGGCCGTGGTGGTGTTGAGAAAATCGTTGATGTAAAACTTAACGAAGAGGAGCAAGCTAAATTTGCTAAGAGCGCAGACGCTGTACGTGGTACAAACGCTGTTCTTGTAGAAATCAACGCTATCTAAGAATTTTCTTAAGATAATATAAGACGAGGGGCTAACAGATTTGTTAGCCCCTCTTTTTGTGTATTCTAATGTTATTGCTACCTTTGGACTAAAATAATTTTATAGATGGGTAGTCCAGAACAAATATATCAATCACGCGTAGAGCAGCTTGAGAGAGAAATCAAGACCTTGCGTGTAAGATTCACCTATATATACTTGTTGCGCTTTGTCAGCTTCATTGCGGCTTTTGCTTTTGTTGTGCTCAGCATTTCAGACTTTGGTTTTTTGTACCTAGCTTTGATGCTGCTGTGCTTTGTGTGGTTTGGTATGTTGGTAAGGCTCGATGCTAGAGCTTGGTCAAGGATGAAATATCTTAAGGCCAAGCTTGAAATAAATAATAATGAGCTGAGGATACTCTCGGGCGATTTCGCGTTTAGGCCGCAGGGCGACGAATATGCCGCCATAGATAATCACCTCACTGCCGACTTTGATATTGTTGGCAAGGGTTCTATGTTCAGCTATCTGAACCGTACGGTGACCAAGCTTGGCGAGAGGCTTTTTGCCGAGAATCTCTGCCGCGCAGAGCTGAACAGGGAGCGCATCCTAGAGCGTCAGCAGGCCATAGAGGAGCTGGGCGAGAAGATAGAATTTGTGCAAGACTTTCAGGTCTATGGCAGCTACTTTGAGGAGAGTCAAGGCGAGTTGGACTCAGTATTCGGGTGGGCCTCAAAGCCTGATAAGCATCTTTCGCGCATGAGGTTTTTTAGTGCTGTGGCTCCGCTGATAGTTGTTGTGAGCTTGGTGCTGATTTGCTTGGGCATCATGCCAGCGCAGTTTATCGTCGTGCCATGTGTTATGAACTTGATTTTTGTTGCTGTGAATATGAGCATCATAAATAAAGGTCATGCAGGGCTTAATCGCATCACCAAGGTTATTCGCAAATACACAACGCTGATTACGCTTATCGAGCAGCAGGATTTTAAGAGCGAGTATTCGAACAAGGTTAAACAAAACCTCTATCACGATAATGTTAGTGCCAGCAGCCTTAGCGAACGACTCTTTAAGCTGCTTAATATGTTTGATGCCAGAGCCAATATTATTGTGCTGCTGGTTTTCAATTCTCTGTTTGCCTTCGATATACAGATGTATTATAGGCTTGCCAGATGGAAGCAGTCGCAAGGAGGGTATCTTAAGCAGTGGTTTGAGACCATTGCCGAGTTCGACTCGCTGATGGGTCTTGGGGTTTTTGGTTTCAACAATGCTGCGCATACTGTTATCCCTAAGCTCAGTGATATCGAGTTTGGCATTGAGGCCAAGGCACTTGCTCATCCACTTATGAAGCATGATAGCAGCGTTAGCAACGATATAAGTATAAGTAAGTCGCCTGCGGTGATAATCATCACGGGTGCTAATATGGCAGGCAAGAGCACGTTCCTGCGCACGATGGCCACAAACCTTATCTTGGCTATGAATGGTGCGAGGGTGTGTGCAAAAGAGTTTACCTTTGCGCCAGCCAATATCTTATCGAGCATCAAGATTCAAGACTCGCTGCTTAAGAGTGAATCCTATTTCTATGCCGAGATTTCGCGCCTTAAGGATATTGTAGAGCGTGTGGGGCAGGGCGAGCGCACGTTGGTTGTGCTGGACGAGATTCTGCGTGGCACAAACAATAAAGACAAGCAGCAGGGATCGCTAGGGCTGCTCCAGAAACTTATACAGAAGAATGCTATTGTCATGGTGGCTACACATGACTTGGTAATCGGAGAGTTGGAGACCCAGTTCCCCGATATTGCGCGCAACTACTGTTTTGAGGTGGAGTTGGATGATGATAAGCTGGTGTTTGACTATAAACTAAAAAATGGCGTAAGCCAAAAGCTCAATGCATCGTTCCTGCTTAAGAAAATGGGGCTTATAAACTAGAATAAATATGAAAGCAAAAGTTCAAATAGATATAGACAGCATTGGCTGTATAAAATGCAAGGCCTGTGTGGATGTGTGCCCTGCTGCGATTTTCGTTAATGGTAGCTCACAGATAGAGCTTCAGAACATCAATACCTGCATCTCGTGCGGACACTGTGTGGCTATCTGCCCCAAGGATGTGATTACACATAGCCGCTTTGGAGAGGGCAAGGTGCACACCGTCGAGGCAGGAGCAAAGGTCGATAGCGACGAGCTGCTGAACCTTATGAGGTTGCGCCGCTCAAACCGTTCTATGACCTCAAAGCCTATCCCTCAGCAGTCGCTAGACAAGATTATTGAGGCGGCATTTCGCGCTCCCACAGCCAGCAACATCCAAGGGTTGAAGTTTGTGCTCGTCCAAGACCGCAAGGTGCTGGATAGTATTATAGACATAACTCTTGATTACTTCCGCGGACTGATGAATATGGTCGACAAGCCGATAGTGCGCCCGTTGGCTATGAAGATAAATTCGGATATAGCCAAGTACTTCAAGGCCTTTAAGCGTATGTTGGAGCAGAGGGCCGAGGGTGAGGACCCTGTTCTCAGGGGAGCTACGGCCATGCTTATAATATATACTGACCCTAAGGTGCGCTTTGGGGTTCAGGATTCCAACCTTGCCTATCAAAATGCTTCGCTCATGGCCGAGAGTCTGGGTGTCGCACAGGTATATACGGGCTTTGTTTGTATGGTTGCCGATAGCGACAAGAAGCAAAAGTTACAAAAGTTACTAGGCATAGAAGGAACAATACACGCTGGCATGGCTCTTGGTATGCCGTCTCGCACGTTCAGCAAATATATAGACAAGAAGCCGATAGATCTTAAGATAATCTAAGGCGAGAGTTGATTTGAGATTACTAAAAAAGCTTTAATGTATGGCATCCCCCATCATAGGGTCTACTATACATTAAAGCTTTTATTTAATTGGTTGGTTATGCTAACGCCGTTGGGTTTGTGGACTTGTTAGTTGCGCATTCTTCCCATGCCGCCGCCGTCCATGCCGCCGCCTCTCATACCGCCTTCGTCGCGTAGAGAGCCACTGCCACGAGGGCTAGACTGTCCATTGAAGTTGCGTAAGTCGAAAGTGAACTTAAAGCCATAGTAGCGGCTCAAAGAGTTGCTTACCACATTCTCGATATAGCTTTCGGTTATGTTGCGCACAAAACTTTCGGTTTGGTTAAAGATGTCGTTCACGCCAAATGAAATCTCGCCACGTTGGTTCTTAAACACTTTCTTACCAATAGAGGCATTACACAAGAGATACTCCTGATTAAAGTCGTCGGTGATACCCTTGTACTGCGAGTAGGTCGCATCGCCAAAGAATGTTATTCCGCCCCACAATACAAACTTGAACTGTGCCGAGGCCTTGTGGCTCAAGTACTCATTGTTGAGAGATGTTGCATCTGCAACCTCGCCCTTGTAGCTAGCGATATTATAACTACCACTATATGATAGGGTGAAGTCGGCATTCTCACTTATATTACTTCCT
Source organism: Rikenellaceae bacterium (assembly GCA_044433305.1). Taxonomy (GTDB): domain Bacteria; phylum Bacteroidota; class Bacteroidia; order Bacteroidales; family Rikenellaceae; genus JAWXTS01. Next base: position 5,723 of record JAWXTS010000055.1, read on the forward strand.
AGTGATAGCCCCGATTTGTAGGTGGTGGTTTGGCTTATATTCTCTATGCCGTTGAGGATGCTTGGAGACTGGCTATAATTCACTCCAAAGTCAAAATTCAAGTTGCTATACAGTAGATAGACAGGCGTTCCATAGCTGAAGCTTGCCCCAACGTTCCACTCGTTGTCAAGGTTGACTGGTTTGGTGTACTGGCCAAACTGCTCTAGCTCTTCGCCATTGGGTAGGGTGTAAGTGTCGTCTGCATCGATTAGCATGATGGTAGACTCACCAATGGTGTTGCTTGTATAGCTAGCATTCAACATGGCCATAAATGTGCGTCCTTTCATGATGTTAGAACGTGTGAAGGTTGCTCTAAGGCTATTGCTGTATGACGGTTCAAGCAGGCTATTTCCCGAACTTACATTCTGAGGGTCTGAGTCCTTGACCACATCTTGCAGCTGAGAGACAGAAGGGTTCTCGGTGCTAGAGTTTAACATCACGCGCAAACTATTAGTCGAGTTGAAGGTCTTGCGCATCATCATCGAGTAGATGAAGTTGTTGAAGCTATATTCTTGCTGGTCAGGGTCGATGACGGGAATCTCCTGCTGGTTGGCAAGCGTAGAAATCTGGTATGAAACATTTGCATTAAGCTGCAACGACCCAGGTTTTGAGTACATGATGCCAGGTCCGATATTGTGGGTCAAGTAGCCACTGTTGTATATGTTGGAGCTTGTAGGGTCGTAGTCAGGGTTGAACATGTTCTCATACTGTTCCCATTCGTAGACAAGGTAATCGGCATCAGAGAACTTGTAGCCCACATTATACTTAAAATTAAGCATGGCACTCTTCTCAAAGATAGGCTCGCTATAAGTTAAGCTTGAGCTAAGGTTGTAGCTCTTTGTGCCGTTGAGGATGTCTTGTTTGGTTATGTTATCCTCGCTGTCTGCATAACTGGTTGTATTTGAGTTGAGCGAATGGGTGTCGTTCTCAGAGTAGCTGCCTTGGAAAGAGAGCATTATGTTGCGTCCTGTCTGGCCTATGAGTGCTCGGTACACAAGATTGTTAGACACGCTAAAGGCTTCTTTGTCGTTGGTCACAAGGCTCTCGATTTGGTTCAGATCTTCAAAGGTAACGCCATCAGAAGACTGGCTGTTCTCTACAAGCGAGTAGCTCAGACTACCGCTATCTTGGTAAGCAAACTCGGGGCGCATCATAATAGAGTGGCGGCTGTTTGGCTTAAACTCTATTAGCGCGTTAACACGGTGGTTGTAGTTGTCAGACGAAGACTCGCTTATGGCATCGTAGTAGCGTTGCATGGTCTGGTCTGTGATATACTGTCTGTCGGTAAGCTTCTCGATTTGGTTGTCCGAGGTGTTGTAGAAGTAGCTGGCCTCGAGCTTAAGCTTGCTCTCTAGAAACTCGCCACCATAGTTAAAGCCTATGCCGCTAGACGAAGAGAGTCCTGATGAAGCACCCGAGAAACTGCCTGAGCCACTTGTGGTAGATCGGCCACCGCCTCCTCCACCGCCGCTGCTTCCTCCAACTTCCATAGAGCCAAAGCCCCTGATGTTCATGTTGTTCGACGAACCTATGATAGAAATCCTGTGGTTGTTGGTGAAATAGTTGTAGCTGGCACTAGCTTGGTATAGGTCCTCAGAGGCATAGCCAGCAGTGAACTTACCAAAGTGGCCACTGTTCATGCCTGTTCGTGTGACAAAGTTTATGGCTTTATAGCTGTTGCCGTCATCAAATCCCGTAAACTCGGCCTCGTCGCTCAGCTTGTTAAACACTTCGACCTTGGCGATAATGTCCGCGGGTATATTCTTTACGGCTAGGGTCACATCCTCGCCAAAAAATTCTTTGCCATCTAGGAATACTTTCTTCACGCTTTCGCCCTGAGCCTCAACCTCGCCATCATCAACCGTGATGCCCGGCATCTTGGCCAAAAGACCCTCGGCAACGGCATCTGCACTAACCTTATACGCGTCGGCATTATATATCACGGTGTCGCCATTGATAGATGTTCGTATGGCGTTGGCCTGAATAGATACGCGGTCGATGGCCGTGGTTTGCGTCTGCATGCCCACTGTGCCCAGATCAACAAGATTGCTGTTGATAACAACATTACGGCGAACAGTGTCATAGCCCATAAATATTGCAGTAAGTGCATAGTCACCATAATCAATATTGGGGAATAACACATCACCCTTACTATCTGTGGTATTGTAGTAGTAGCCCACACCATCGTCGGTAATGCTCACCACCGTTCCAACCATTGCTTGGTTGTTGTCTGAGTCGATAACTCTCAATTTCAGACTACCCTTAGATTGGGCCATCACAGAACTAGAAATAACTAAATATACAAACAGCAGAAGGAATCTATTCATAGCATTCTCAATTTATAAGTTTAACTCATGACAAAGGAAATAAATCAAAACATGAAATATTGAAAAAATCCGGTCAAACGGCCAAAATCATTGGTGAACAGGCCATAACTAGCAAAAAAACCTTAATAACCCCTGTCTGAGGATGGTGTAATTATAAGGCAGAAACATAATTCACTAGTATGTAGGTTAATATGCAAAGAGAGTAGAGGCCTTGTGGTTTGTGCGGTATGTTTGCTTTTTCCCTTGCCAGCTCGTCAGATACCACCTAAATACCTAAACTGCGCTAAAGAGCACTTGAAATTCCTCGGGAATATACCTGCAAGATGTGATTGACTCTCTTATGCCAGTGCCATACCTTTGTACCGTAGAATTTGTTTTTATTAACTAATTAAAAAAATATCAAAATGAAAAAGATTAACTCTCTATTAATTCTTGCAGCCTTTTCAATGATGGCTGTATCTTGTGACAAAAACGACAATCCATCAGATCCTAAGACAACAGGTGATAACATTTCGATAGATGCATCATCTTATACATCATGGACTTATCTAGATTTTGAGACTGGTAAGACTGAGACTCACGAAAGCTTTGACGACTGCTACTACACTGGTGATGCTTCGACCGTTGCTGGCACTGGTGATGAGAGTACAGACGTTACTATCGACTGGGATATTGCTTTCCACAGATATGAAGTTAGAACAAATGGCGGCTCGGCCATTAAGACATCATACACATCTATCGACGATGTTGTAGATGTTCCTACCTCAGGTTACACGGCAGATAAAATCATAACCTATGATGACTATGCAGACGGATATTACATCATCATGGATATGAGCGGTATGATGACAGGCTCTATTGGCTATGCTACAAATGCAGCATACAACACGCTTCTTAGTGCGGTTGTTGAGCGTACAGGTTCTATGGGTTCTTATGTTTACACTCCATCTGATTATGTATATGTAATTCAGAGTGTCGATGGTGGTGTTACAAAAGTTAAATGGACAGCAGCAACAAACTCTACTGGTGATACAGGTCATGTAACAGTAGAATATGAGCACACTTATACAGAGTAGTATGGGCAGAAAGATTATATCTCTGCTGCTGATATTTGTTGCCTCTGTATCCATCTCTTATGCAATAGCTCCAGATGTTACTCAGGTAATAACAGGAACTGTTGTTAATGAGAATGGCAGCCCACTGGCTGGGGCAACGATTGTTGTTGATGGAACAAATATCGCCGCAGGCACCAACTACAATGGAGAATTCTCGTTAGAACTTCGTAGCTTGGATTCTCGCGTTCTACGTGTAAGCTTTGTGGGTTACACAACCTTAGAAGTGGAGGTGGAAAAACAGAGCGAGAGTAGGGTTGATGTCGCTCTTGAGGTGTCACAATACGCTGTTGAAGAGGTGGTGGTCACAGGTTCTCGTATCGAGCGACCACTTAAGGAAACTCCCGTTATTACGCGTGTTATCTCAAGCGAGCGTATCGCTCAGGTCAACCCCGTAGACTTTGCCTCACTGTTGCAGTATGAACTACCGGGTATTCAGTTCTCTTACAACTCTATGAGTCAGCTCCAAGAGATTAACTTCCAAGGTGTAGGTAGCGAGTATATAGTGTTCCTTATCGACGGCGAGCGTATCGCAGGCGAGGGAGCAGACCAAAATATCGACTTCAACCGTATCAATGTTAATGATATTGACCGTATTGAGGTTGTGCGTGGTGCTGCCAGCACACTCTATGGTTCTAATGCCCTAGGTGGTGTAATCAACATTATTACTAAGAGCGCGAACCGCCCATTTACGGCCGATATTTCGGCACGCTATGCTGGTGATAATGGACAGACCTACTCTGCCTCTGTGGGTACAAAGCAGAATCGCTTCAGCTCATATACAACCGTAGGTTATAGACAAAGAGATAGCTACACCATTGAGGACACCGAAGGCCAAACCACAACTACCATTGATGCCGATGGAGCTGTAAGCAGTAGCGATGCCTCTGCATATAGCATGACAATCTTGGGCTATGAGGCCTATGATGCCTCACAGAAGTTTGGATATGCCTTTACCGATAACCTTAGTGCCTCTGTCAAAGCTACATACTATAACAATACAAGAGCATTGAGCGAGGGTGAGAAGAACTACGATATATATAAGGATATAACCGTTACACCAACAGTTAAGTATCTTATAGATGCCAACAATCAGATTGACTTTGCCTATACATACGACATATATGACAAGGATCAAGACTACTTCGAGGCAGGTATCGTAACCACAGATTATAGAAATATCATACATATAGGGCGTGTGAATTATAGTGGTAAGTTTAATAACCATACCCTAAGTGCTGGAGTAGAGTATGAGAATGAGTACCTTAAACACTACATGCTGGCTGATAGCAGTAGCGCAACTCGTAGCTCAATCTCTATGTATCTTCAGAATGACTACAAGTTCTCAGACAAATTTAATATCGTGGCGGGACTTCGTGGTGACTATGAGACAGAGTATGATTTGAATCTTACACCAAAAGTATCGGCTATGTATCGCCCGATTGAGTATTTGACTATCCGTGCAAACTATGCTATGGGCTATCGCTCACCATCTCTGAAAGAGCTATATCAAGAATATGATATGGGTGGCTTGGGTTGGTTCTACCTCTATGGTAACGCAGATCTTACCCCAGAGAGAAGCACACAGTACTCACTCTCGGGCGAGTATACTAACAGTGGTTTCAACACTTCTGTCACAGCATACCACAATAAGTTCAAGGATAAGATTGCCCTTCAGACTACCGAAGATGGCTTGAACTATCAGTATGTCAATGCCGACAACGCCAAGACAACGGGTGTTGAGTTCATTGCGCGCTACAAATCCAATGCTGGATGGTCTGTTATGGGTTCTTACTCATTTATCGACGACTATGAAGAGGTTGACGGTTATAATATATCGAGCGTAAGACCTCACAGCGCAACCTTCAACTGCACTTATGTACGTAAGATAGGTAGCGTAATGGGCTCGGTATCGCTGAATGGTCAGTGGAGCTCGGCTATGGATGTGTACACAAGAGACACGGACGACGATGGCAACAACTACTATTACTACAATAGTTATGACAACAGAACCCTATGCTCGGTGAATCTGTCGGCTCAGTTGCCGCGCGGTATCAATGTAGGCTTTATGGTTGACAATTTGCTCAATTTCAAGGACTCTGCATACGAGTATGGCACTCAGACACCACAAACAGGCATAAGCTATGTGCTGTCACTATCGATAAATATTGCAGATATGTTCAAACTGTAATAGCATAATTTCTATTCTGAGAATGGAGCGACAATTATTTTTGTCGCTCCATTTTTTAGTTTGATATGTGCCGCACCCGCGAGCATTCCGCGCCTTGTGTTTGATTTTCGGGTCGCGGGTCCGAGTCCACACAGAGTGTGTTCGTCTGGCCTTACCCCATAAGTTCTAAAGATTATTTTGCTGTTGTATCGACCGACTACGTATACGCTTCGCGCCGCGTGTGCATATAAAAGCAAAGCCCCAGATGTGTGGACATCTGAGGCTTCTAATAGCGATTGGTGTTTGCTATTTGCGGTATGGACG
>JAWXTS010000056.1:0-11562 GCA_044433305.1 Rikenellaceae bacterium
AGAATATAGTGCGATGCTATTGAGGTTGAAGCACCTCGTATTGAGGTCCCTTCCACGCTAGATGTTGTGGGCACACATAAAGTCTTGTACTCAGATTTGGATTTGAATGAGCATGTCAACAATACTAAATACATGGATTGGGCATGTGACCACTCGCCACAGCAGATGCAGCGCGAGAAAAGTCTCAAGGCTTTCTGCTTGAACTTTAACCATGAGGCTAAGCATAGCGAACAAATCGTCCTTTCGTCCTGCTTACAAGAAAACGACCTGCTTATCGAGGGTTCGACAGCAGGCCGTAATATCTTTGTTGCTAGGCTTGAGTATTCTGTTTAGACAGTAGTCTGTTACTAAACACTATAAACTTATAGCTTACTCTTCTTCTGAAACTATCTTCTGAGAGTTGGTGTTGACATAGTTGCGCCATTTTTCTATCACGCCGCTGAAATCCTCAGGTAGTGGTGATTCAAAATACATCTCTTCGCCCGTTGTTGGATGGATGAATCCTAGGCTGCGCGCATGCAGAGCCTGACGAGGGATAATCTTGAAACAGTTTTCTACAAATTGCTTGTATCGGCTAAATGTTGTGCCCTTAAGCACCTTGTCGCCACCATAACGTTCGTCGTTGAATAGAGGGTGCCCAATATGGTTGAAGTGCACACGTATCTGGTGTGTACGGCCAGTCTCCAATCTACATTCTACAAGGTTTACATAACCCAGTCGCTCCAGCACAGTATAGTGAGTTACGGCATGCTTGCCAAATTCGCCATTAGGGAAGCAGGTCATCTTAAGCCTGTCTTTCAAGTGACGACCTATGTGCCCTGTGATGGTGCCTTCGTCCTCTGTCAGATTACCCCATACAAGAGCTACGTATCTGCGTTTTATGCTGTGGTCAAAGAACTGCTTTGCCAAATCTACGGCTGCCACATCTGTCTTGGCCATAACGAGTATGCCCGAGGTGTTTTTGTCTATGCGGTGCACAAGACCGGGACGTGGATTGTCGGTCTGAAACAAAGGTAGGTTCTGAAGATGGTAGGCAACAGCATTGACAAGTGTGCCGCTGAAGTTGCCGTGACCAGGGTGCACAACCATGCCCGCAGGCTTGTTGACAACCAAGATATCCTGATCTTCATATAGTATATCCAGTGGAATATTCTCTGCCTCGACCTCGCCCGCACGTGGAGGGTAGGGAAGAACAAACGATATTTGGTCCATCGGTTTTATCTTGTAGCTGTTTTTCACAGCCTTGCCGTTGACAAGTATGTTGCCGTTGTCGGCCGCCATCTGTATGCGGTGGCGCGACTTGTTCTCCATGTGTATGGTGAGATACTTGTCTATGCGCATCATGCTCTGACCCTTGTCCACCGTAATGGCGAAGTGGTCGTAAAGCTCGTCGCTATATTCTTCTGTTTGGCTGTTTGCGCTAGGGTCTTGCTCTAGTATGTCGTCGAAAAGTTCGTCGTCAAAGATGTTGCTTTCGCTGAGGTTGTTACTCATTCTGTAATAAAGGAATTTCTGAATCTAATGTTTCTAGTAGGGCTATGCTGTCCTGTTCTGCCTTTCTGATTTTCTCTAGTTCGAGATATTGTTTGTTGGCATCATTAACGCCTTTTTCGATTTGCTCTTGGTCTAGTGACAGCCTAAGTGACACTTGGTTGCCCAGATTTTCGTAGGTGCCTCCATAAGGGATTTGCATCATAACCTTAGCATTAAGCATGTTGGTGCTATTTATATCCTGTCCATATTCAACTTTACCTATATTAAAACCAGACTCCCAAAGTCTGCTCTTGGCTTGTGCAAAGGTTAGACCCGCCACCATAGGAATCTCTTGTTGTATATTCTCGTCGGCACGTCCTACAACTAGCGTTATGCCCGAACCCTTGGGTGCTTCTAGCCTTGATGACTCTTCGATAGTCTGATTGCCATAGCGTTGAGAGATGACGTTGTTGGTGGCAATATCATCGGTGTAAATAAGTTTCTCTATGCCTAGACCTGCAACTTCAAGGTTGTTCTTTGCCTGACGTAGTGAGTAGCCAGTGACATAAGGTATTCTCACTAGTCGTTGAGCAAAGGAGTTTACAGTTACAAATATCCTTCTGTTGTTTTTGACCTGTGTGCCAGGTAGTGGTGTCTGCTCTAGTATTGCTCCGCCAACCAGCTCTGGTACATATAACGAGTCGTTTATGGTTATCTGCAATTCATACTTAGCTCCTGCTGCCATTGCTTGCTCAATGCTCATGCCACTAAAGTCTGGCACCTCGCGCACCTGACCGTGACGTGTTATAACCATAAGAAATATATTGGTAACAACAACGGCAATGAAGACTATGCCCACAGCCAGTAGTATATGTTTTATGATAGGAGTTTTTATGAACTCCATTATCTTATTTTCCTTTGAGGTTCTTCTTCTGTTCATCTTGTAAAGAGTGTTTGCTTTGGGCGTAAAGTTAATACTTTTTTATTGTATTATAAAATGTATCGCGTTCAACAGCTGTGTACCCAGCCGAGCAAATGATATTGGTTATCTCCTCTATGCTCATTCGTGGCTTTTGGTCATCGGCACCTGCCATAGAGTATATCTTAGTGCTGTCGTCTATGGTGCCGTCAATGTCGTCTGCACCAAAGCATAGAGCCATTGCCGTTGTGGTCTTGCCGAGCATAGGCCAGTAGGCTTTGATGTGGGGGAAGTTGTCCAGAACAAGTCGTGATATGGCAAGGGTTCTCATGTCCTCTATTATGCTAACCTCGCCAAGGTGTGATAGGCTGTTGCCCTTGCTGCGGAACTTCAGAGGTATAAAGGCGTTGAAGCCTTTAGATTTATCTTGTTGTTCTCTTAGCTGCATAAGGTGGTCTATGCGGTCCTCCCAGCTTTCGATATGTCCATATAGCATGGTGGCGTTTGTTGAAATGCCTCTCTGATGTGCTTTGTGGTGAACCGTAAGCCAACGCTCGGCAGGCCCTTTGTCGGGGCATACTGCTTCACGAACCTTTGGTGCGAAGATTTCTGCTCCGCCACCCGGTATGGCTTCTAATCCAGCCTCGATAAGCATATCTAGACCCTCATCTAAACTCAGCCCGCTAGAGACTATCATGTTGTCTATCTCTATGGCTGTAAAGGCTTTTATGGTCACCTCGGGCATAATCTTCTTCACATCGCGTATCATCTCAAGGTAAAAATCCAGTTTGTGCCTTGGGTGTATGCTACCAACGATATGTATCTCTGTGGCTCCACAATCTTTGCGCTTTCTAACTTGCTCTAGGGATTCCTCTAGGGAGTAGTCCCAACTGCCAAGTTCACCGCTACGTTTGCGATAAGAGCAGAACGTGCAGTTGTAGGTGCAGATGTTAGAGGGTTCGAGATGGAAGTTGCGATTGAAAAATACGTCTTTGCCACTCAGAGTCTCCTTGCGTTTTGTGGCTGCGGCTCCCAGACGAGCCAGAGGGGCCTCTGTGGCGAGCTTTAGTGCCTGCTCAAAACTCAAGCGCGCGCCGTTGTCTAGGGCTTCAAAGATGTTATCTAAGGTATTTTCCATCTGTGGCAGATTGTGTTAATAGTGTATATTTATGCCGCTAGCATTAAACGAACAAAAGGTTGTCTCAAAATTCTTGATTTTAAGACAACCTCTAAATTTGCAAGTAGAGAAAAACTATTTGCTACGTGACTCGTCAGAAACAGTCAATTTTTTGCGACCTTTAGCACGACGAGCTGCAAGAACTCTACGGCCGTTAGGAGTTGACATTCTCTCACGGAAACCATGTTTGTTAATTCTCTTTTTTAGCGAAGGTTGAAACGTCCTTTTCATCTTGTATTCTATTTAATTTCGTAATTAGCTTTTATTGTAACGGACTGCAAAGATATAACATTTTTATTTCTATCAAAAACTTTTGACTTATATTTTTGCATTATAAGCCATTAATTTAATATCTTTTTACGTAAACCACTTTTTTGGTGTCAAAAAACTCCTCTTCAAATATTTCTGGTATGTCAAAGATAGTGGTTTTCTTGGCTACGGTTCTGAGTTCTTCATTTAAATCGCCACCCTTGAGATAAAGTATGCCGCTAGGAAAACTACCCTTTGCCACTTGGGTCGACGGAATAAATTTGTTCCATACCCACGAGCTGAATGTAACCATATCTGTCACCGCGCGACTCACAATATAGTCAAAGCTTTGGTTTATATTTTCGACCCTGTCGTTTATGACTGTTAGGTTCTTTAGCCCTATGGCCTCAGATACGCCCTCGACAACCTTTATCTTCTTGCCTATGGAGTCTACGGCTGTAAATTCTGCATTGGGGAACATGATGGCCAGAGGAACAGACGGGAAGCCGCCTCCGCAGCCCACGTCCATAATCTTTGCCCCATGCTCAAAAGTACACACCTTGGCTATGGCAAGGCTGTGGAGTACATGCTTAAGATATAGGCTGTCAAAGTCCTTGCGCGATATGACGTTTATCTTGGCGTTCCAGTCTTGGTAAACAGGGTAGAGCTGCTCGAATTGTTGCTTTTGTAGTGGGCTTAGCTCAAAATATTTTTCTATTATGCTTATGTCTGTCATGGTGTGTTGTTGTTATTTTAAAACTCTCCGCTGCCTGCTAGTATCTTGCATAGCTGCTCTCGGGCGCGATGTATCTGGGTCTTTACAGTACCCATGGGTAGTTGTAGTTCGTTTGCTATCTCCTCGTAGGAGTATTCCTTGAAGAAACGTAGCTCTATGAGTGTCCGATAGCGGCTGCTCATCTTAGACATAAAGAACTCTATGCTCTTTCGCGACTGCTCGTTTATCATCTCCTGCTCTGGGGTGGGTGTCGAGGCAAAGTTGGATGTGCCCTCTACGATGTAAGAATCTACGGACAAATCGTCACGTCGACGCCTAGCATAATCTATAAAGGTGTTGCGTGCTATGGTGTAGACCCACTGTCCAAAGGTATATCTGCTATCATAGTTTGATAGGTTCAAGTACACCTTAATAAAGGTTTCTTGTAGTAGGTCTCCCGCCTGATCCGAAAAGCCTTCCATGCGCTGGGCATAGATTTGGTGTATGGAGTTGCGATAGCGATCGAAAAGTTGCTCAAAGGCTACGGCATCACCATCTAGGGCCATATCTACAAGCCTCTGGTCGCTCTCTACTATGTATTTCTCTATCTCCATACGTTGCGGTTGTGGATGAAGGTTCTTCTTGACCAGACTCTAAAGCCGTATAATGGTGATACAATATCGTGCAAGATGAAAAACAAGACAAGCCCTTTTTCGCCTAGGCGTCTGCTGGCCTTAGCGGCTGTGGTAAGCACAGCGACCAAGCGCAGGATGATCATGGCCGCCACTCCTATATATATAGGTATATGAAGGTTGCCTTTTGTCAGCTCTATTATTAAGGTTGCTATTAGTGCAATCATGGCGGCGTGGAACAGCGTGCGCGAGAATAGCTCGATGTTGATTCTTTGTTTTATGCCCCTAGGGTACATTTTGCGTGTTGACGAGCGGAAACAGTCGTTGTCGAACATCTCGCCAAAAGAGCTAAACTTAAATTCTTTGACCTGAGCCTCGGGTGCAATGTTGACCACTGTGTTTTTGCTGTTGGTTATCTTTTGTATAAATAGGTCGTTCTCGCCTATGTTCATGTTTAGGTGGTTGAAGCCCTTGTTGTTAAAGTAGCTGTCTTTGGTGTAGGCCATATTGTGTCTAGAGCCACGGTAGGCCTTAGACTTTTGTGCAGCTCCTATATACCCCATGCCCCATAATAGTCTCTCGCAGCGTGCAAAGTAGTTGTAGAATTTCTTTGTTGGTTCTATGCTACTGAAGCCTATTACTACTTGCTTGGTTTTATCTGTAAAGCATTGAGCCATAGATGCTATCCATTTGTTGCTTGTGGGGTAGCACTTAGATGTGGTTAGCAGTAGGTTGTCGTATATGGCGGCCTTGAAGCCTATGTTTAGGGCTAGCTTCTCGCAGTTGTCAAAGCCCGAGCCTTTGCGTATGGTTGTTATGCGTAGGTGAGAGAACTGCTGCTGGATGATTTGCAGTCGTTCATTTATAAATTCGTCATAGCTGCAATCCACAACAACCACCTCAAAAGGGTTGTAATCTTGATTAAGGATGTCTATAAGCGTGGTTTCTATATAGCTTTGGTCATATTCGTGAAGCACCACAACCACCGATATAGATGGTGTTTCGAGCGAAACGGCAAGGGGTTTGGGTTTCTTTACGCGCCATACAAATATCCTTAGGTATAGCTGAATTATAAATAGTAGCGCGCAAGCAACCAAAAGGATTGCTATTGTAGGTGGTAAAATATTTAGACTCTCAACTAGAGAGATATATAGTGAGTTAAAAATATCCATACTAAATTATGCTATTGGCAACAAAGTTACGTCTTTTTAATAGAAAATACAAAGTCAGCACACGATTAAAACCTACAAGATAAAATTTTAATTATCTTTGTAGCTTTTAGACGATATATGAAATTTGAACTTAAACATACAGATGGTGCCAGTAAGGCGCGTGCAGGTGTTCTCTCGACAGATCATGGCGATATTCCTACACCAATATTCATGCCTGTTGGTACGGCTGCAACCGTGAAAGGAATCTTTCACCGAGACCTTGAAGCAGACCTTAAGGCACGCATCATCCTAGGTAATACATACCATCTTTACCTTCGTCCGGGCATGGAAGTGCTTGAGAAGGCTGGGGGATTGCATAAATTCTGCTCTTGGAACGGCCCTATTCTTACAGACAGTGGTGGCTTTCAGGTTTTTTCGCTTACGGGCATACGTAAGATAACTGAGGAGGGATGCCGCTTCAGCTCGCATATCGATGGCAGCAAGCATCTATTTACTCCAGAGAGTGTTATGGATGTGCAGCGCACCATAGGCGCCGATATTATGATGGCCTTTGACGAGTGCCCTCCAGGTACTGCCGAGTTTGCGTATGCAAGCAAGTCGCTAGATATGACTCACCGTTGGCTCGAAAGATGCTTTAATCGCTTTGAGACCACGCAACCCAAATATGGCCATAGTCAATCCCTGTTCCCGATAGTTCAGGGTTGTACCTATGACAACCTCAGAGCCAAGTCGGCAGAGTTTGTAAAGCAGTTTAATGCCGATGGTTATGCCATAGGAGGTCTTGCTGTGGGCGAGCCAGCCCAAACCATGTACAGCATGATAGAAGTTGTTAACGAGATATTGCCAACGGACAGACCGCGCTACCTTATGGGCGTTGGTACTCCTATAAATATATTGGAGGCCATAGAGCGTGGTGTGGATATGTTTGACTGTGTTATGCCTACGCGTAATGGTCGCAATGGTATGTTGTTTACTAGCGAGGGTATAATAAATATCAAGAACCTTAAGTGGCGTGATGACTTCTCGCCGATAGATCCTGCGGGCACCAGCTTTGTAGATACAGTATATACTAAGGCTTACCTTCGTCACCTTACTGTTTCAGGTGAGATGTTGGCAGCTCAGATATCGAGTATGCACAACGTTGGCTTCTATATGTGGCTTGTGACTCAGGCTCGAGAGCATATTCTTGATGGTACATTTAGTACATGGAAACCTATGATGGTAGAAAAACTATCTCGTAGATTATAGAACACAAGCAAATGAAAAATATAGCTAATATATTTAAAAAACTAACTTCTGCACTGTCTAGGTTTCTGGGCGGTGTAGGGGCGTTTCTGCACCTACCAAAGGTGGGTATTATAGATCGATATATTATGCGTAAGTTCCTTGGTACTTACTTGTTTGCTATCGTACTGATAATAGTCATTGTAGTTATCTTTGATGCTGCCGAGAAGATAGACGACTTTATAACCTACAAGGCTCCTTTGAGCGAGATTATAATGGACTATTACTTCAACTTTATACCATACTTTGTCAATCAGTTCAGTGGTCTATTTACCTTTATTGCAGTAATATTCTTTACCTCGAAGATGGCATATCAGACAGAGATTATCGCCATCCTCTCTAGTGGAGTGAGTTTCAAACGTATGATGTGGCCTTATATGCTTTCGGCAAGCATTATCACCGCGCTGAGCCTTGTGCTCAATTTGTGGGTTATACCAGTAGCCAATGAGCATAGGCTTGAATTTGAGTCTTTGTACTTTAAAAAGATGCGTAACGTTCGTTATGAGCAACATATATATCGTCAGATTACTCCCGGTACATTTGCCTATATCAGAGACTATACGGAAGAGGGAAACTCGGCCTCGTTCTTTGCTATCGAGACCTACGAGGGCAACAAGCTAGTGCGCTCACTTGAGGCTCCCAAGGCAACGTTCAATCCAGAGACCAAGCACTGGAGTGCTAAAGAATATGTGCAGCGCACCTTCAAAGACGGTGACGAGGAATATTTTAAGGGTGAAAAGCTAGACACCCTTATCAACCTAGAGCCTACCGAACTGGGAAAAGTAGACAAGGTGGTTCAGACTATGAAGATAGGACAACTCAGAGAGTTTATTGCCCAGCAGCGAGAGAAAGGCTCTGATATGATAGCTGTCTTTCAGGTCGATATGCACAACCGTGTGACCTTCCCTGTGGCTACCTTTGTGCTTACGCTAATAGGTGTGTCGCTATCTTCGCGCAAGGTGCGTGGAGGTACTGGTTTGCATATAGGACTGGGTATTACCCTATGCTTTTCGTTTATTCTTTTTAGCCGTTTTGCTGATGAATTTGCCAAGGGCGGAGTGTTGCCTGCGGCCATAGCAGTGTGGATTCCGAACCTGCTTTACTTATTTATCGCGCTCTACCTCTATAAAAAAGCACCAAAATAGCAGGCTAACGATTTGATTTTTTGCACTAATCAAATTTAATCCTTATATTTGCGGGCTATTTTTAACGAAAATAATTAATTGTACTAGATAATGAATGTAGTAAGAGAAAATCTCGAAAATCAAGAAGTACTGTTGACAGTGACAGTTTCTGAGGCTGATTACGCCCAAGCAGTAAACAAAGCATTGCAAGATGCAAAGCGTAAAGCAAATATCCCTGGATTCCGTCCTGGTATGGTTCCTATGGGTATGATCAACAAAATGTACCGCAAAGGCGCAGTTGCTGAAGAGGCTTATAAAGTAGCAAACAAAGCTTGTTTCGACTTTATCGAGGCAGAGAAAATCGATTTCGTAGGTGATGTTATCCCAAGCGAAAAACAAGGCGACTTTGATTTTGAAAACAATACAGAGCACGAGTTCGTGTTCGAACTAGGTTTGGCTCCTGAGTTCTCAGTAGACCTAACTAAAAAGAATAAAATCACTAGCTATAAAATCAATGTAGACGAGAAGATGCGTGAGGGTTTCCGCTCAAACTTCCTTCGTCGCTATGGCAAGCTAGTTGATGTTGATACTGTTGCTCTTGATGAGGCTCTAACTGTCACTCTTGACAGCGAGGCTATGCAAGTTGCAGATGCTTATGTTGGCCTTATCAGCATGAGCGATGAGGAGCGTGCTCCATTCATCGGCAAGAAAGTTGGCGATACTATGGATGTAGACGTAAACGAGCTTTACAAAACTCCATCTCAACGTGCCTCAATTCTTCAGGTTAAAGAGGAGGAGCTTGCAGCTATCGATCCAAAATTCAAGCTTACTATCACTCAAATACGCAAGTTTGCTGAGCCAGAGATGAACGACGAGTTCTTCAAAATGGCTTTCACAGACGAGTCTATCACTAACCAGGAGCAGTTTAACGCTTTCGTTGAGGAGCAAATCTCCTCTGAGCTTAGCCGTGAGTCTGACTACTTGCTAACTCTAGATGTTCGCAAATACTTGCTTAAGAAAGCTGATATTACATTGCCAGAGGCGTTCTTGAAACGTTGGTTGCATGTTATCAACGAGGGCCGTTTCTCAATGGAGGAAATCGAGCGCGACTTTGCAGCATTCCTAGAGATGATGAAATGGAACATTATCAAAAAGAAAATCGCTACTGCTAAAGAGCTTAAACTAACTGAGGAGATTATGATTTCTGAGGCTAAGGCTATGGCAATGATGCAGTTTGCACAATACGGCATGGCAAACCCTGCCGAGGATGTACTAGAGAACTTTGCTCAAAGCATTCTTTCTAACAAAGAAGAGGCTCAGAAAATTCAAGAGTCTGCTTTCGAGAAGTTGGTTGTTGCATCTGTTAAAGCTGATGTTACTATCGCTACTAAAGATGTTGATGCTGATGAGTTTACAAAACTTGTTGAGGCAGCAAGATAATATACCTTTTATAAGAGCAAATAAGGCGTGGCAATTTTGTCACGCCTTATTTGTTTTGGGAGGGCATATATTTTGCTGTTCAACATTAATTTTACTATCTTTGGCTGCGGAAAGTGTGTGTATTAGACCTACTTTGCGGGCTACTTACTATTAGTGGCTTTATGGCCAAAAGTAATAACACTTTAGAACTAGAATTATGAAAAAGAACGAGTTTGAAAGGTACGCTCTATCGAGAGGTATCAGCAGCTTGAAACTGCATGATTACAATAAATTTAACGATAGCTTTATCTCCCCAACTATTATCGAGGAGAGAAGCATGAATGTGGCTGCCATGGATGTTTTTTCGCGCCTTATGGTAGATAGAATCATTTTCTTGGGCTGCCCTGTTAATGACGATGCCGCTAATATCATTCAAGCTCAGTTGCTGTTCTTGGAGTCGGCAGATCCAGAGAGAGATGTGCAGATATATATCAACTCTCCGGGCGGCTCGGTGACAGCAGGCCTAGGTATCTATGATACCATGCAGCTTATTTCTCCAGATGTATCTACTATATGTACGGGACTTGCTGCTAGCATGGGAGCGATACTTCTTACAGCAGGTGCACATGGCAAGCGTTCGGCTCTGCCTCACTCACGCATCATGATACATCAACCACTAGGCGGTATTCAGGGACAGGCTTCAGATATAGAGATTACGGCTCGTGAGATTCTTCGCACTAAGGCCGAGCTTTATGATATCCTTGCCGAGCACAGTGGCGTCGAGCTATCCAAGATAGAGAAAGATGCAGACCGCGATTACTGGTTGACATCTGACGAGGCTGTGGAATATGGACTTATAGACCAAGTGCTACGTCGTCGCCCAAAAACAGATAAATAAGATACAATATATATAATGGCAAACAACACACCCAAAGAAGATAAATGTAGTTTTTGTGGCAATCCCCGTTCTCAGGTCAACGTACTATTCGCTGGTACGGATGCCCGCTCGTTCATTTGCGATGCTTGTATAGAGCATGGTCACACGATGATAGCTGAGAGTGAGGGTAATGCAAAGAAGGCTAAGGTTCCAAAACTTAAGATGGAGGAACTACTAAAGCCACTAGATATAAAGTCTTTCCTTGACCAGTATGTCATAGGTCAAGATACTGCTAAGCGTCAGCTTGCCGTGGCAGTTTACAATCACTATAAGAGACTCTTGCATAGTGATGTCAAGAGCGATATAGAAATAGATAAGTCTAACATTATCATGGTTGGACAAACAGGTACAGGTAAAACCCTTTTAGCACGCACGGTTGCAAAGTTGCTGAATGTGCCTTTTGCCATTGTTGATGCTACGGTGCTTACCGAGGCAGGATATGTTGGCGAGGATGTTGAGGG
>JAWXTS010000057.1:0-11462 GCA_044433305.1 Rikenellaceae bacterium
GCCGCGCGGCAGCACACAGAGTGTGCGACGGATAGCCGAATCCGTAAATTCTGATTTATGTTATTTCTTGGGTATGCCTTATTCCACACTTCCCAGCATCAGAATTATAACCTTCAACTATCACACGCAGTTTGTGCCTCTCCCACGGTTTGCGTGTGCGCCCCTCTGCGCTGATTAGTACTTTGTACATAATCAGCTTTTTAACGAGGGTCGGGGCGCAAGATAATAAAAGAGACTTTTTTCTAGATAAAAGCCACCCTGAACTGCGCTCATGCCGCGCAGGCAGTCGCAAACCGACGGTGTATAGCCAAGCACACAGGGTGTGCGACAGTCGCAAGTCGACAGTGTATAACCGAGCCTATAATTGCTGATAGAGATACTATCTTTGGTAAACCTTGAATCATGGTTGGCGATAGCGATAATTATTCCAATATCTCATACCTTAGAACCCTAACCTTCAACTATACACACGCAGTCTGTGCCCCCACGGTTTGCGTGGCACACAGGGTGTGCGACAGATAGGTCAAACCATTAACCGCTGATTGAACTTAGCGCATGGTAATGTTCGAGCAACTAACCATTGACATATTATCTGGTAATCCTAAAATAGGGACGATATATTCAATATTTTTGTATCTTTGTTTTGTAACTCTTTCGATAGAATAAATAATGACTCGAATATGAAACACGCCTATTTGATAATGGCTCACAATCAGTTTGGAATGCTGGCTAACTTAGTTGAGCTTTTGGATCATGTGGATAATGATATATATATTCATATCGATGCGAAGGCCAAGGACTTTTGTCGAGAGCCTGTATTGGAACGTGTGAAATACTCGTCGATAAAGTTTGTGGAGCCAATAAAAATCTATTGGGGTGAGGCGAGTCAGATATTTTGTGAGTTGAACCTGCTAACTGAGGCAACAAAGAAGAGCTACGACTACTATCATCTGCTGTCTGGGGTGGATATGCCTCTGAAGAGTCAGGCCGAGATACATGATTTCTTTGCTGCGAATAATGGACGCAACTTTATAAGTTTTGTTCCCGAAATATCTAAGAACGTTGTGGGGCGAGTGAAGTACTATCACCTGCGCAGGGGTGGACTTTTCTCAAAAGTACTTAATCGACTATCTATTACTATTCAGAAGATATGCGGTGTTAATCGAAACGGAGACCTAGAAATCTATAAAGGCTCGAACTGGTTTAGTATCACGGATGATTTTGCGCGGTATATTGTTGCGCGGCAGAGCCAGATACGCCGTCAGTTTGTCTACACCTTGTGTGCGGATGAGGTTTTTCTGCACACTTACTTTATGGCGTCGCCTTTTGTTGACACTTTATATAAAAGTGAGGAAGGCATGTCTGCTAATTGTCGCCTTATTCGCTGGGAAAATGAACTGCCTCATGTTTTTGTTTTGGGAGACTTTGAGGAGCTTGTTACAACGCACAATTTGTTCGCTCGAAAATTTGATGAAAATATAGATAATGAGATAATAGAGAAGATTTTTGCGATTGTTAGATCTAGAAGTTAGGAAAAAAAGCGTTCTAAGGTGCGTGAAATGGTGTTTTTTGACGTTTTTATTTAACTAATTAATGGTATGAAGTTTAAAATTTAGCGTAAAAGGGAATCTAGCATTAGCAGCTTAGTGTTAATAAATAGTTACTTTTGCACTACAAAGTGGTTAATTATACATTTGGGAGTAGTATATTTGGAATATTAAAAATACATTTGTGTCCGTAAACGAGTGTCTTGTGTATTTAGTTGATAATAAACAAGACATAGAGGAGAAAAGAAACAACCAATTTTAAATAACAAACAAATTTCATTAACCAAACTCAAATTTATGAAAAAATTTGTCCTAAGTTTTCTTTCTTTGGTAATGACAACTATGTTGTTCGCACAGGTTACGACCTCTAGCGTTGGCGGTGTTGTTAATGACCAAACTGGCGAGCCTCTTGTAGGAGCAACTGTTCTTGCAATTCACGAGCCATCGGGTACTCAGTATGGTGCTGTTGTTGATTCAAAGGGTTACTACCGTTTGCAGAACTTGCGCCCAGGAGGTCCTTACTCTATCTCAGTATCTATGCTAGGATACGTAGGTGTAGAGGTTACAGACCTTGAGCTAGCTCTTGCTGACAATCTTATTCAGAACTATGTTTTGAAAGATGAGGCAAAAGGTATCGACGCTGTTGCAGTAATTGTCGAAGGCGAAAACTCAAACATGAAGAGTAGCCAGGCAGGTGCTATAACAAACGTTAAAGCTAGAGATATGGCTCTTATGCCAACTACTAGCCGTAGTCTTACAGACATGGTTCGTGGTACTCCTCAAGCTAACGGTACTTCTATCGGTGGTGGTACTTACCGCCAGAACAACATCTCTGTGGATGGTGCTGCTTTCAACAACTCTTTCGGTATCGGTAGCTCTATGCCAGGTAATGGTTCTCCTATCTCTATCGACGCGTTGGAGCAGATTTCTGTTAGTATCACTCCTTATGACGTTCGTCAATCTAACTTCATCGGTAGTTCTATCAATGCTGTAACACGCTCTGGTGACAACGAGTTCCGTGCTTCTGTTTACACATATATGAACAACGATAGCTTCTATGGTAACAAAGTTGGTGATGTAGAATTTGACATCTCAGATGCTAAATACAACATGTATGGTTTCCGCGTTGGTGGTCCTATCGTAAAAGACAAATTGTTCTTCTTTGTTAACTACGAGACAGGTAAAACTATTGAGCCAGGTCCAACAAAAGTAGCTTCTACTTCTGACAAACCTTACTCTGATGGTAGCGACAACGTTGCACGTCCTTCTGAGGACATGATGAACACTATCAGCGATTATCTTATGAGCGAATATGGTTATGAGACAGGTCCTTACCAAGGTTATAGCTATGAGTCTCCAGAACAAAAGATTCTTGCTCGTATCGACTGGAATATCAACAAAAACCACAAGTTGAACGTACGTTTCAGCCACACTTCTGCTGAGTCTTTCGGTTCTGGCCCTTCTTCTTCTAAAGGTCCTGCAACTTACACTGGTTACCGTACAGATATGACATCTATGGCATTTAGATATGCTCAATATAGCTCTATCACAGACTACCTTTCTATCTCTGGTGAGTTGAACTCTACTTTCGCTGATAAATATTACAACACTCTTCGTGTAAGCTACTCTCACCAAGATGAGCCACGTGGTTCTGAGAGCGAGGATTTCCCATTCGTTGACATCGTAGAGGATGGTTACAACTACGCTAGCTTTGGTACAGAGCTTTACACCTATGGTAACCTTCGTGAGGTTGAGACTTTCACTATTACTGATGATGTAAGCTGGACAAGCGGTATCAACAACTTCACTGCTGGTTTCTCTTTCGAGTATGACATCACAACTAATGGTTTCCAACGTTATGGTACTGGTTATTACCAGTATGATTCTTGGGAGGATTTCGTAAATGGTGAGAAAGCAACAGCTTTCGGTATCACTTACCCTAACACTTCTGACTTCTCTCAGGCTTATCCATCATTCGAGTACCAACAGTTCTCTGTTTACTTCCAAGATGAGATTGATGTAAGCCCTTACTTGAAAATGACTGCTGGTCTACGTCTTGACCTTCCATTCTTCCCAGATATCACAGAGGCTTACCACCCACTTGTTGCTGAGACAAACATAGCTGGTACTTACTATGATACTTCAAAACTTCCTAAAGAGTCAGTATTGTTCTCTCCACGTGTAGGTTTCAACTGGGATATCAAGAAAGACCGTAGCCTTGTTCTTCGTGGTGGTACTGGTCTATTCACAGGCCGTATTCCATTCGTATGGATCGTAGCTCAAGCTGGTGATAGTGGTATTCTTCAGACTACAATCTCTACAACAGATCAAAGCGAGATTCCTGATTTCTATCCTACAACTACTGAGATTCTTAACAGCATGTATCCTGACGGTGCTCCTGAAGCAGGTACTGAGCTTCCTTCATACATCAGTATGATGAGCGAGGACTTCAAAATGCCTCAGGTATGGAAAACATCTCTTGCTCTTGATGCTCAACTTCCATGGGATATCAAAGGTTCTGCAGAGTTCATCGTAAACAAAGATATCAACGCAGCAAACTTCTATAACTACGGTATCACATACGGTTCAAAATGGGGTGGTGATGACAATGCAGAGGCAGATCGTATAGTTTACACTTATGGTAGCTACTATAACAGCACATTGAAAAATGTTTATGTTATCGAGAATGGTCCTAGCGGTGGTTACTACTGGTCAGCAACAGCTAAGTTCGAGAAATCATTCAACTTCGGTCTTAACGCTATGGTATCTTACACTCGTTCTGATGCTAGAAACTACACAGATGCTGCCAGCGATCAAGTATCTTCATCATGGCAGAACAAAGTTTCTGTTAACGGTGCAAATGCAGATGAGCTAGGTTATGCAGGTTACGTTGTTCCTAACAACCTTGTAGCTTCTGTAAGCTACCGTACAAAACCTTACGCTAAAGGCTTTATGTCAACTGAGGTTGGTGTATTCTACCAAGGTGGCGAGCAAGGTCGTTACAGCTATACTCACGATGGTAGCGTAGCAAGCGACGGTGCTTACAACACTCTTCTATATGTTCCTAATGATGCAAGCGAGATTACTTTCGCAGACTACACTCCATCAGGTTGGGATGAGGTTTACACAGCTGAGCAACAATCAGAGGACTTCTTCAACTTTATCGATAACGATAAATACCTAAGCTCTCGCAAAGGTCAGTACACTGAGCGTAACGCAGGTGTTTACCCATGGGTTAGCCAATTTGATATCAAGTTCGTACAGAACTTCCACTTCAAAACTAACGGCAAACCTCACACTATCCAAGTTGGTCTTGACATCCTTAACGTAGGTAACCTATTGAACTCTAAATGGGGTAACCAATACGCTGAGTACGGTTATGATACAGACTGTATCCTTGATCAAGTTGGTTATACTTCAGCTAACGGTGGTGGCGCAGTTTATAACTTCCTAGCCGACGGTACTAAAGTAAGAACTAACGAGATTGACAAATACATCGGTACATCTTCAACTTACTCTATGCAACTTAGCTTCCGTTACATCTTCAACTAGTAATCGGAATACTATATAAGATTAGGCGACCCTCATTGAGGGTCGCCTTTTTTGTCGCACGCGCAGACCGCGGGAGATAGGTGGAGGTTGTAAATCTAATTATGGTGATGAAGTGCGCGGAGGGGCAAGTATCCGTCGCACACCCTGTGTGCCGCGCAGACCGCGGGAGATATGAGAGGTTGCTTTTACACCTAGCCTCAATCAGCACCTATACGCTCAACTATCCGTCGCACACCCTGTGTGCTAGCGGAGCTTGTTGCTTATAAGGTGGATGAACTCTTCGCGGGTCTGCATTTGTGTTAGGAAGGCTCCGGTGAAGGCTGATGTCGTTGTTGCGGAGTTCTGCTTCTCGACACCGCGCATCTGCATACACATGTGGGATGCTTCGATTACTACGGCCACACCTAGAGGGTTTAGTGTTTCCTGTATGCAGTCGCGTATCTGAACTGTTAGGCGTTCCTGCACTTGTAGGCGGCGCGAGAAGGCCTCTACTACGCGAGGTATCTTAGACAAGCCCGTGATATATCCGTTGGGGATGTAGGCCACGTGGGCCTTACCATAGAAAGGCAGCATGTGGTGCTCACACATAGAGTAAAGCTCTATGTCCTTAACCACTACCATGTGCTTGTATTCTTCCTTGAACATGGCCGAGCGAAGTATCTCGCTAGGCTCCTGCGTGTAGCCCTGAGTCAGGAAGGTCATGGCCTTGGCCACTCGTTGTGGTGTTTTCTCTAGCCCCTCACGAGTCACATCCTCGCCTAGCAGCTCTAGTATGGCCTTGTAGTGACCAGCTAGGGCGTCTAGCTTCTCAGCGTCGTATAGCTCTTGTTTTGTGTATGATGCGTCCATTATAGCGTTTTTTAGTAGCTGCGAGCGATAACCACGCGGCGAGAAGAAGGTTTTCCTGTTACCATACATACGCCCTGCTCTTCAGGGGCATCAATAGGGATACAGCGTATTGTAGCTTTGGTCTCGGCCTTGATAAGCTCTTCGGTCTGGGTTGTGCCATCCCAGTGGCATAGGAAGAAACCGCCCTTCTCATCTAGCAGGCGTTTGAACTCGTCATAGCTGTCAACCTTGGTTGTCATAGACTCGCGGAAGTCGAATGCTTTGCTAAAGATAGTCTGCTGGATGGTGTCTAGCAGCTGCTCTATATATTCTGATATGCCCTCTAGAGGAAGTATCTCTTTTGTCAGTGTGTCGCGGCGTGCTAGTTCAACTGTGTTGTTGTCGTAGTCGCGAGGTCCGATAGCTAGGCGAACAGGAACTCCCTTAAGCTCGTACTCAGAGAACTTGAAGCCTGAGCGTACGTTGTCGCGGTCATCAATCTTAACGCTGATGCCCTTGGCGCGAAGCTCGGCAGCTATGGTTTCCATTCTATCTACTATCTGTTTTAGTTGCTCCTCGCCCTTGTATATAGGAACCATAACAACTTGTATAGGAGCCAATTTTGGAGGCAGTACAAGACCGTTGTTGTCTGAGTGAGCCATGATAAGCGCGCCCATAAGTCGAGTAGAAACACCCCATGAAGTAGCCCAAACATACTCTAGCTTACCCTCTTTGTTGGCAAACTGAACGTCGAATGCCTTGGCAAAGTTCTGAGCCAAGAAGTGAGAAGTGCCACTCTGAAGGGCCTTGCCATCTTGCATCATAGCCTCTATGGTCAGTGTATCCTCGGCACCTGCGAAACGCTCGTTGTCGCTCTTGTGGCCTATGATAACTGGCAGAGCCATGTGGTTCTGAGCAAAGTCGGAGTAGACATGAATCATCTTGCGAGTCTCCTCTAGCGCTTCCTCGCGTGTGGCGTGGGCTGTGTGGCCCTCTTGCCATAGGAACTCGGCAGTACGTAGGAAAAGGCGTGTGCGCATCTCCCAGCGAACAACATTGGCCCATTGATTGCATAGTATAGGCAAATCACGGTATGATTGTATCCAGTTTTTGTATGTACTCCAGATTATAGTCTCTGATGTTGGGCGCACGATAAGCTCTTCCTCAAGCTTAGCGTCTGGGTCAACAATAACGCCGTTGCCGTCTGGGTCGTTCTTAAGGCGGTAGTGAGTTACTACGGCGCACTCTTTGGCAAAGCCGTCAACGTGGCTGGCCTCCTTGCTAAAGAATGACTTAGGAATAAATAGCGGGAAATATGCGTTTTGGTGGCCTGTGGCCTTAAACATGTCGTCTAGGGTGCGTTGCATCTTCTCCCAGATGGCATAGCCGTAGGGTTTGATGACCATGCAGCCGCGCACAGCAGAGTTTTCTGCTAGGCCTGCTTTGACCACTAGATCGTTGTACCATTGAGAGTAGTTTTCTTCTCGCGAAGTGAGTTGTTTTAATTCTTTTGCCATTAGATTATATCTTTGATAGCTGCAAAGTTATTATTTTTGTAGTAATTTTCATAATATTTGCTATCTTTGAATAATTATAATAGTAACATTTGTTTAACTGTAAACAATGATGCAACATTTTGGCTGTTATTTGCATCTACTATTAAAAGAGTACCCCTAGGGCCTTGTGGCGCATATCGCACGCTTATGGTCTAAGGTAGAGTTATTAACGGGACCATCCCATAAACCTACAACTATGAAAAATAGAGTGTTTTTTTCTGTTCTAGCTTTGGTCACTTTGTTCTTGGCCACCGCTTGCACTAGCACCAGCTATATGGCTTCTTCTGCCCAGTATCAAGATGACCTATACGCTACACACAATAAATCGGAGATTGAACGTCAGCTAATAGCCGAGAATCAAAGACTTAAGGCTCAGCTTGCTGCCGACCAAAGACGCAGCGAGGAGTTTGAGATAGCTGCCGCTGCCATCGAGTCGCGTGAGGCCGACGGCATAGTGCTTACAGATATTTCGTATGATAATGTTGAGACTGCCTCAACCGCTAGTACAGGTGGCGTTACAAATGTAACTGTTGTTGTTGAGCCTAAGTATGCAGCTGCATTGTACGGCTCTTGGGCAATAGCTGCTTTTGACAACCCTTGGTATTATGACTGGAATGATAGATGGCTATATAGCAACTTCTATTACAGGCCTTATTGGTCTAACCGCGACTGGCGTTACTTCCATAGCTGGAATAGCTACTGCTACTACAATCCTTTCTACTATTACTCTAACTTCTATCATCCACGACCATACTATCCTTCTTTCTATCGTCCACATTATAGTCACTATGTGAAAAGAAATAATGTGAATTATGGTCGCCCTTATGTTAGTGGAAACAGTTATAGTAGCAATAAGTCTTACTCTTCAAACTCGCGCAACCCTATAACGAGTGCGTCGTCTAGCAACTATCGCCGCCTAAGCACAAGTGCCATTACTAGCAGCAATACTTCGACAAAATCTAACAGTAGCTCAGCGAGCACGTCTAATACTGGGGTTTACCGTCGTCCTACTAGCACCACCTACTATCGTGATGCAGTAAATGAGACACGCTCAAGCGTTAGCACATCTAAGGATGACGACAAGAAGACAACAAACAACTCTAGTAGCTATCGTCGTTCGACAAGCAATAACAGCTCGACAAGCAGGAGCAATACGTCAACTACTCGTTCGACCACAACTCGTACCAGCACAACGTCTACTCGTAGCAATAGCAATTCAAATTCGTCTAGCAACTCGAATAGTAATTCAAGCGGTGGCTCATACCGTAGATAATGTCAAAAAAGATAATGATTATGAGAAAAATATTTTTAGCAGCAGCGGTTCTGCTTTCAGCATTATCGGCTGGGGCACAAGGCGTATCTGAGATGTTGCGCTTTTCGCAATACGATTACAGCATGGGCACAGCTCGCTCTACCGCAATGGGTGGAGCCTTTACCTCGCTAGGTGCCGACTTGTCGTCTATGTCTATCAACCCAGCAGGTTTGGGCATGTATCGTAGTTCGGACGCTGGCGTTTCGGTATCGCTGGCTGGCAACTCAATGGAGAGTGGCTACTCGGGATTGTCTAGTAGTGACAACCGAACGCGCTTTTCGCTGTCTAACTTTGGTGTGGTGTTCAACTCATATCAGAGTTCAAGCTCGCTTACTAGCTTCAGCATAGGATTTGCTTATAACAAGCTCGCTGATTTTAATACTACGCAGAGCTTCTCGGGCCAGACACCGCTGAACTCTATAACAGAGGTTTTTGCAGAGCAGCTGAGCGGTGTTTCGCAGAGCACCTTGAACAAGGGAGGCTACACTCCTTTTGATGATGTTAGTGTAGACCAATGGGGTGGCGTGCTAGCTTGGCAGACTGCTATTTTGGACCCTGCCACTAATGGCTCGGGCCAAGAAATTGATGGGGCATATACTCCGTTCTATAACCTAGACCCTGAGGCTACTGTCTATAATGCAATGAAAAATGTGTCGCGTGGATATGTTGCCGAGTACGACCTTTCTATGGGAGCAAATATAAATAATATCCTATATGTTGGACTTACCGTGGGTATTCAGGACGTAAGTTATACTAACGCGAATTACTATGACGAGAGTTACTCTTCATATAGCGACGATTATCCGTTGCAGTCTATGATGTATGACAGACATAGCAAACTAACAGGTACGGGCATTAATGTTAAGTTGGGTGTTATCTTCCGTCCAGTTGAACTGTTGCGTATAGGTGTTGCTTACCACTCGCCAACATGGTTGAATCTAGAGTCGGTGAACATTGATATGATGTCGGCAGAGTATCTGGGCAAGACCTCTCAAGGTATGCTAGATTCTCCTTACCTATATAACGATATTAGCATGCAGACTCCGTCGCGATTTTTGGCGGGTGCCTCGCTTACAATCCCTAATATAGGTATCATAAGTGCCGATTATGAGCGCGTATGGTATCAGGGAATGAAGATGGGTTATAACGACGGTTATGATGGCTATTATGGCGGCATAAGCTACGATAGGTATTTTACAGACCTTGCTCAGTCTATGTTTACGGCTTCGGACAACTTCCGCTTTGGTGTCGAAGTTACACCTATGGAGAATGTTTTTATTCGTGGAGGTTATGCTAGCTATGGCAGTGCCTTTACTTATGACGACTATGTTTCGCCAAACGGAATGCCTGACAAGACATCGTGGACTAACATCAGTGCTGGTGTGGGTCTAAGATTTGGCAATACTTACTTCGATATTACCTATGTTCACACTGTGGCAGACTATAATGTATCCGACATCTTCTATACTACATACAATGATGGTAGCGGTGATGTTGTGATAGAGTCTGGACAGTTCTCAACCAAGTTGATACGTGATGCGGTGACCTTGACCCTAGGCACTCGTTTCTAATGGGATAGGACTTTGATAAGTGTAATATATTTATTATATTTGTAAGTAGTAAATATTAAAGTTATGGAAAGAACTATTAGTGCAAATCTTGGAGGCAAGGCGTTTGTCTTTAATGAAAGTGCGTATGTTGCTCTTAGAGACTATCTAGACAGTTACGAGCGTGGGTTTAAGGTGCGGTCGGTTCAGGCTACCGAGGTGCGTATAGCCGAGATTTTTACACTTAATCTGAGCTATGGCATTGAGATAGTGGACTATGCTATGGTTGTTAATGCTGTTAACAGTATAGGAGGTCAAATGCCAAACTCGTATAGGCATAACAGTGGTTCGGGTTATGGAACCGATAGATTGTACCGTAACGAGGATACAAAAATTATAGCTGGAGTGTGCAGCGGACTTGCCGACTATCTCAAGATAGATGTTGTTGTGGTTCGCGTGTTGATGGCTGTATTTGTGTTGTTTTGGCTCTACGTCATATTGTGGATAGTTGTTCCTGTAAGACCATTGGCGGGCAGGTAGATTGCATTGAGAATGGGCCTTGGTGTCCTAGAGATAAAGTTTTGAGGCAGTAAATTTTTAATTTACTGCCTCAACTTGTTAAAAATTGTTGCTATTCTATTTAAAAAACTATACCTTTATACAAAATATCTTGTCCTATGATTACATTTGAAGTTAAGGGCGGTTGCCGCCTTAGTGGTGAGATAACACCTCAGGGAGCTAAGAATGAAGCTCTTCAGATTTTGTGTGCCGTGCTGCTCACAGAAGAACTGGTTACAGTTAAAAATGTCCCTAACATAATCGACGTAAATCAGCTTATAGAGCTTCTTGAGGCTATGGGCGTTGCAGTCGAGAAACTTTCTGATGATACATATACCTTCTGTGCTAAGGGTGTAGACATCAATTATCTAGATAGTGACGACTATAAGAAGAGGGCTTCGCGCTTGCGTGGCTCGGTGATGCTTATAGGTCCGCTCTTGGGTCGCTTTGGTGTGGGTCAGATTCCACGCCCAGGGGGTGATAAGATTGGTCGCCGCCGCCTAGATACTCACTTTATGGGCTTCCAGAACTTGGGTGCCGAGTTTGAGTATGACCCTTCTAC
>JAWXTS010000058.1:0-11251 GCA_044433305.1 Rikenellaceae bacterium
CGCGCTTCCGACCTACTCACCGACCAGCTGTGCGACATACTAGAAACCATGCCCGAGGGATTACTGCACCTAGAGGCAGGCATGCAGAGCCTCGACGACAAGGTCATAGAAGCATCTGAGCGTATAGGCTCGAACGAAGATGCCATCAGAGGGCTAACCCGACTGAGCAAGATGACCAACTTTGAGACCCACGCTGACCTTATAGCTGGCCTACCACACTACACGCTCGCTCAGATATTTATCGATGTCCAAAGACTATCACGCATAGGTGCTGGCGAGATACAGCTAGAACTGCTAAAGCTACTACCTGGCACAAAGATGAGAAACAACGCCCAGAGCCTAGGCATAAGATATTCTAAGATTGCGCCTTACGAGGTGCTACAAACCCCTGCCATATCTATCTTTGAACTAGACAAGTCACGCCTGCTATCAAAGCTGATAGACAAGTTCTATAACGCCAAAGCATGGCAAGTGGTGACCAGAAGAATCATCAATGAGAATGACAACTTCCTATATGATTTTTTGGACTACCTGACTATCACAGAACTACTCGAAAAACCCATATCGTTAGAGAAGTGCGGCAGTTTGCTCTATGCGTTCTGCAACAAGGGCGAGTATAAAAACTACCTAGATGATATTTCTCTAGCATGGATAACTAACGGCTTGTCTCTACGCAAGGCGGAAGCTGGAAATATAGAGAAGGCTAATACTCTGCCCGAAAGCATAGTTCGCAAAGCAGGAGTACATTATTACCTATGGCAAGGACAAAACAGCAAGTATATTGTAAGCTATGACCGCTCGATGGACCACTCAAAACCGCTGCTGATACCTTTACATTAAAATAGTGCTATAAATTTGCGTGTTTTTTGTTTCAAATAAAATCCATATATTTGTAGGTGGCTTAGTGCCATCTTATATTAACCTTTTTTGTTAAACATAAAAAAGCAGAAACTATGGCAATAAATAATCTGATTAACGAAATATCAAATATCAAAACCCTTATCGAAGGGTGGAGCACAAAACCTATAAGTAATATCGAACGCGAAATAGTTCTTGAGAAGCTACGCGGCATATACGACAAAGTTATTTTCATTGACTCTATCGAGGATATACCAGCCGAGGTAGAAAACAAAATAGAAGACCAAGAGCCAGCTTATCAAACCATTAGCGACTCTCAGGCGGTAAGCTATGAGTTTGACGAGCAGGACCCCCAGAGCGAAAATCCAATATACGGGCTTGACGACAACCAAGAGGCAGAGCAAGATGCCCCTCTGACATTCAACGTCCCTGAGCAAGAAGAAGAAATAGTCTACCAAGCAGAGCAAGAAGAAACAGACGACGACGAGGTTGAGGATTTGGCCGCACTGAGCGTACAATATCGAGAGCTGCTAAGAAAACCTGCTATCAACACCAATGCCATCGAATCACTATATGGAGAGCAAGAGGAGCCTTTGCAAGAGCAGGAGGAGGAACAAGAACAAGAGGAGCAAGAAGAAATCACTATCGAGCAACCAACAGAGGTCGTATCAGAGCCTCAACAAGAGCCTATCGCTAGCAGTACCGTGACTCCAAAATCTGTTATAGAAGAGGTCGTTGTACCAGTAGCACCTAAGCGCGCTATTAGCATCAGAGCAGGCATAGGCATGAACGACAAGTATCTTATGACTCGCAATATGTTTGGTAGCGACTCACGACTGTTTGAGCAGACAATAAACGATCTGGACCAGATGACCGACATCAATGACGCCCTGATATACATAAACGACAACTTTAAGTGGAACCCTGATGATAGTGGCGTAAAACTGCTAGTCTCACTCCTAGAAGAAAAACTACTATAAGACAATGGCCAAGCTGTATATAATACCCACCCCCATAGGTAATCTGGAGGACATCACCCTTAGAGCAGTAAGAATACTCAAGGAGGTAGATTTCATCCTTGCCGAGGACACCAGAACTTCATCTTTCTTGTTGTCTCACCTTGGCATAGAGAAAAAGATGTACTCGCACCACAAGTTCAACGAGCACCAAACCGTAGAGATGATATGCTCGAAGATTGCCCAAGGAGCGAGCGTGGGCGTTATATCTGACGCTGGCACCCCCGGCATCTCAGATCCAGGGTTTCTATTGGTTCGCACCTGCCTTGAAAACGACATCGAGGTGGAGACGCTACCTGGTGCCAACGCCTTTGTACCCGCGCTTATAAACAGCGGATTCCCATGCGACAAATTCTGTTTCGAGGGCTTCCTACCTCAGAAGAAGGGACGCAACAAACGCCTTACAGAGCTAGAAACAGAGACTCGAACAATCGTCCTTTATGAATCACCATACCGCATAGTAAAGCTCCTTGAACAAATCATAGAGATTATGGGCGAGCAGAGAGAGGTCTCTGTAAGCCGCGAGCTAACCAAGAAATTTGAACAGACCGTCAGAGGCACAGCAGCCGAGGTACTAGAACACTTCAAGGCTCAGGCCCCCAAGGGAGAGTTTGTGGTTGTCATAGGCGGCAAAAAAGAACCCAAAAATTAGATATTATGAAAAGGTGGAAAGATAAAACATTTAACGCCATACTGGATTCGTTGAAGTCACGTTTCAACCTCGACGAAGATAAGGCCGCAGAAAAAGATGTCGTAGAGAATATCAGCCGTGGCGTAGTCATCCGTGGCACCAACATGTGGGTACTGATATTCGCAACTATGGTGGCCTCGCTGGGTCTCAACGTCAACTCTGCCGCGGTGATAATCGGTGCCATGCTTATTTCGCCTTTGATGGGTCCGATTATGGGTATTGGACTATCAATAGGCACAAACGACTTTGAGCTGCTGAAGAAATCGCTACGCAACTTCGGATACATGGTCATCGTGAGTGTCATAACCTCGGCTCTCTACTTCCTTATATCACCACTATCTAGTGCACAGAGTGAGCTGCTGGCACGAACCGTCCCAACCACATACGACGTTATGATAGCGTTCTTTGGAGGTCTAGCAGGCATCGTTGCCCAAACCCGCAAAGACCGCACTACCACAGTAATCCCCGGTGTTGCCATTGCCACAGCCCTTATGCCTCCGCTATGTACGGCAGGTTTTGGACTTGCCACAGGCAACTTCAACTACTTCCTAGGAGCATCTTACCTGTTCTTTATAAACACCGTATTTATTGCTCTGGCAACCTACATCATCGTACGCTATCTTAAGTTTAGCAAGAAGGAGTTTATGGATCCAGCCAGAGAACGCAAGGCCCACAGGTATATCATCTTCACTACCATAATAACCATAATCCCTAGTGTCATCTTGGGATATAGAATCATCCTGCGCAGCTACTTCGAGACCAATGTCGACAAGTACATAAGCGAGGTCTACCAATTTGAGAAAACACAGGTCATAGACTACAAGCAATACTACTCTAGCGATAGCTCGGCAGTAGAAATCATACTTATAGGCGACCCTATATCTAATGATGTTGTAGAGAACCTAAAGGCCCAAGCTACGAACTATGGCATACGTCGACGCACGGCTATTCTGATACACCAGTCGTCGACTAACGACACGGGCTTGGATTTGACTTCTTTGCAGAGCAGTTACAGCGAGATTCTGACCGAGAAGAACAGACGAATCACCGAGCTGCAACAAGCCGTAGAACAAAACTACAAAGACGCACTGCCAGCCAGCGAATATGCCAAAGAGTTGATTGCTCTAACGCCACAGATATACGAGCTTAAGGTTGAGAAGACAAACTCTTTTAACGCTCAGGGCGTGCCCACAGACACTACTGTAATATGTGTGGCTACTGGCGATTTGGAATACCTGAGTCAGATAGAAAACATCGAAAGAATAAGGAACTGGCTGATGGCAAAAACAGGAATAAGCAACATCGATATATACATAGACAATGATCAACTATAATCAGATATGCTCTAAGGTGCAGGATACTGCACGTGAAGCAGGGGCTTTCATAGCCCAAGAAAGGGAGAACTTCAGTTTTGAGCGCGTAGAATTTAAGGGCGTGCACGACATGGTTTCTTATGTCGACAAGCAAGCCGAAAAGATTATCGTAACTAAGCTAAAGCAACTTATCCCCTCGTCTTTATTTATCACCGAGGAAGATACCCCTGAGGCTCAAGCAGCAACCAGAGAAGCCAAGATAGAGGGCAAGAAATATACATGGATTATAGACCCCTTGGACGGCACAACGAACTTCATCCATGGGCTACCACCCTACTGCGTAAGTATCGCGCTGATGGAAGATGATGAGCTTGTAGTTGGCGTGGTTTATGAGATAACCCTAGACGAGATGTTTACAGCCGTTAAGGGCGAGCCAGCCTACCTCAATGGCAAGCAGATAAAAGTCTCTAACACAAAGGAACTGGACAACTCGCTTATTTCTGTGGGCTTCACATACGACTCAGACAAGGAAGTGGAGCAGATGGCAGAGGATTTGGTATTCTTCCAGAAGCACTCGCACGGAGCACGACGCATAGGATCGTCTACGGCCAACGTGGTATATACGGCCTGCGGAAGATTCGACTTGTTCTTCAAAACCAACCTCAAGCCTTGGGACGTCGCGGCAGGAGCACTCATCGCCAAGCAAGCGGGAGCAATAGTCGAGGATTATAGTGGTGGCGACAACTACATCTTTGGCAAGCAGATATTGTGCTGCACCCCACATATTTACAACGAAGTCAAGCAACGCATACGATAAAAATGAAACAAAAAATAGGATATATCTTACTCAAAGGCGCGTGTGTACTAGTGGGTTTTATGCCTCTATGGCTGGCCTACAACACTCTATCACCGCTGCTCTTTTTTGTACTGTACCATGTTGTCGGCTACCGTCGCAAGGTGGTAGTCACAAATTTAAAGAACTCATTCCCTGAGAAGAGTGACAAAGAAATAAAAGATATAGAACGTAAATTCTACCATAATCTAGCAGATGTATTTGTCGACACGATAAGAATGGCCTCACTGAGTAAGAAGGAAGTACAACGTCGCCTTGTGTTCGACAACCTAGAGGTAATGCCCAACAAAGATACCATCTGCGCCATGGCCCACTATGGATCATGGGAGTTGTCTGTAAGCTATGGCTTGATACCCGACCAGCATACCATAGGCATCTACCGCCCTTTGCACAGCAAGGTGTTTGATAAGTTCTACATATTTATGCGACGTCGCTTTGGCTCTGATGTGGCTCCCATGAATTATATCTTAAAGGATATTATCAATAAGCGTAGAGACCCTAATGCCCTGCCTCTTACCATTGCTATGATAGCAGACCAGACCCCTGGGCGCAAGGAGCAACGCCACTGGCACAACTTCTTGAACCAAGAGACCTCGTTCTTTGGTGGCATAGAGAAGATATCTACCAAGTTCGAGATGCCAATCTACTTTGCCAATATGACCATGCCCAAGCGAGGCTATTATGTGTGTCATTTCGAGCTTATATATGATGGAGTCGAGAAGGTTGAGCAGGCAGAAATCACGCGTCGCTATGCTGAAAAGCTAGAGAAGATGATACGCCAAAGGCCTGAACTATGGCTATGGTCACACCGCCGCTGGAAACATAAAAGACCTCAAGAATGAAATGCTCGGTTGTCATACTAAACTGGAACGGACTGCATCACCTGCAACGTTTCTTGGGCTCGGTTGTGGATAATACCCCACCTGAGTTCGAAATCGTTGTGGCCGATAATGGCTCTAGTGACAACTCTCTAGACTGGGTTAAAGATACCTACCCTAGGATTAGAACAATCTGCCTAGACAAGAACTACGGCTATGCAGGCGGATACAACAAGGCTCTGAAACAAATAGACTCAGAGATTTTTGTACTTCTAAATTCAGACGTAACAACACCTAAAGGCTGGATAGAACCTCTAATCGAGAAGCTAGACAAGCACCAAGATATAGCAGCACTAGCACCCAAGATATTATCCGAAATTGAGCCGACTCGATTTGAATATGCTGGCTCGGCTGGAGGGTTCATAGATATTATGGGCTACCCTTTCTGTGCTGGGCGCATCATGGAATCTATCGAATTTGATAACGGTCAATACGACAATATATCCCAAGTGTTCTGGGCTTCGGGAGCGTGCATGGTAATTAGAGCAGAGGTTTTCAAACGAGCTGGAGGCTTTGATGCTGACTTCTTTGCCCACATGGAAGAGATAGACCTTTGCTGGCGCATACAAGCCATGGGATATAAAATCGCTGTCGAGAACAGCTGCCATGTCTACCACCTAGGTGGCGGCACCCTGCCTCAAAACAACCCTCGCAAGCTGTATCTCAACTACCGCAACAACCTGTCTATGTTGTTCAAGAACCACCGCAAACGCAATCTGGTATGGGTGATACCAACCCGACTCGGTTTTGACATGGCCTCGGCGGTAATATTCTGCTTGCAGGGACACGTGGATTTCTCGAAGGCTGTGCTGCGTGCCTACCGCGACTTTATAAAGCTGCTGCCAGCTCTAACTCGCAAGCGCAAAGCTATTAAAAGACTCGCTGACCACAAGTGTTTGGGCATACTCAAAGGCAGCATCGTTGTGCAACATATGATATACGGCAAGCAATATTTTTCTCAAATAAAGCGATTAAGTCAAATCAAGTAATAGCCGCCTAAACAGACTTATAACACAAGCGATTAAAATGTTGGAGTTTGTATGGAGAAGTCAAAAATATAAGCTATCTTTGTAGACTAAATTCATTGGAGGCCTAGAGTATCGTGGCCCCAAGAAAAACAAACGAATAATCCAGAAAAACAAATATTAATATGGCTTTACAATGTGGCATCGTAGGTTTGCCTAACGTCGGAAAAAGTACACTTTTCAACTCACTATCAAACGCCAAAGCTCAGGCGGCAAACTTCCCTTTCTGCACAATAGACCCTAACGTGGGTGTTATTACCGTTCCAGACGAGCGACTAATAAAACTTGCAGGCATAGACAACCCAAAAAAGATTATCCCTACAACCATAGAGATAGTCGACATTGCAGGACTTGTTAAGGGTGCTTCAAAGGGCGAAGGTCTGGGTAACCGTTTCCTTGCAAATATCCGCGAGACAGACGCTATAATCCATGTACTTAGATGCTTCGAGGATGGCAATATAACTCACGTGGACGGCTCGATAGACCCTGTACGCGACAAAGAAATTATAGACACAGAGCTACAACTCAAAGACCTTGAGACAATAGAAAACCAAATTAGCAAGGTTCAGAAACAGGCCAAGAGTGGTGGCGACAAAGTGGCACTAAGACTCTACGAGATACTAGTAAAATATAAAGAACTGCTAGAGAAAGGACGCTCGGCACGCGAATTGAAACTAGAGAAAGAAGAACTTTCTGTGGTTAAGGATTTGTGCCTGCTAACAGCCAAGCCAGTGCTTTATGTATGTAATGTTGATGAGGCTAGTGCAGTAAGTGGCAACGAGTATGTAGAGAAAGTTAAGGCAGCCGTAGAGGGTGAAGACGCAATGGTCATAATCGTTGCAGCAGCCATCGAGGCCGACATTGCCGAACTAGAGACTTTTGACGAGAGACAGATGTTCTTGGAGGAGATAGGACTTAGCGAGTCTGGCGTTAGCCGCTTGATTAAAGCAGCCTACTCTCTGCTTAACCTTGAGACCTACTTCACCACGGGTGTACAAGAAACTCACGCTTGGACCTACACCAAGGGCACCAAAGCTCCTCAAGCCGCAGGTGTCATACATACTGACTTTGAGAAGGGATTTATCCGTGCCGAGGTTATAAAATACTCTGACTATGTTGAGCTAGGCTCAGAGGCTGCATGCCGAGATAACGGAAAACTTTCTGTCGAGGGCAAAGAGTATGTTGTACAAGATGGTGACATTATGCACTTTAGATTTAACGTATAAAAATATTAACCATGAGAAAGGTTATTATCACATGTATTATTGCAGCAGCAGTGGTGTCTTCAGCCGCCATACTTGGTTGGTCTTACAGATACAAATATGATGTGCAAGACAATATTGTCGTAACGGGACTTGCCGAACAAGAGTTCAGCTCAGACCTTATAGTGTGGCGCGCCAACCTTACAGCGAAAAACAACTCGCTTGTGGGTGCCTACCAAAAGTTAGAGAATGACAAGACCATAGTCGAAGAATATTTCAAAGAAAATAATATCCCTGACTCATCAATTACATTTCAATTCGTAAGGACATCTGAGACCACAGAAGCCAGGTATGTCAATGGTCAATATACTGGCCAGCAGAGAACAGGCTATGAGCTGACTCAGGAGTTCTCTGTACAATCCTATGATGTGGAAAAGGTCGAAACGGTATCTCGCGAAATTTCATCTCTGCTAGCCAAGGGAGTGACAATAGAGTCATGGTCGCCAGCAGAATACTACTACACAAAGCTCTCTGACCTTAAGATGGAGCTTATAGAGAAAGCCACTGCCGACGGCAAGGGACGTGCCGAGCAGATAGCAACGCAGAGCGGCTCGAAACTCAAGTCGCTTAAGAGTGGCCGCCTAGGAGTATTCCAAATTACAGGAGCCAACTCAACCGAAGCACTGTCAGCAGGCGGAGCCTTCAACACCTCGTCACGAGAGAAGAAAGCACGTATCACCATACGCATGGAGTATCACATAAAATAAACACACAAATAATATGAGTTCTAAAATCAGAGTTCGATTCGCTCCCTCACCAACAGGCCCACTACACATGGGTGGTGTTAGGACAGCACTATATAACTATCTTTTTGCTCGCAAGCTTGGCGGCAAGTTCATCCTGAGAATAGAAGACACCGACTCAAACCGCTTTGTTGAGGGTGCCGAGGAATACATCAACCAGTCGCTGGCTTGGTGCGGCATCGACATAGACGAAGGAGTAAAAGAAGGTGGCGAGTATGGCCCCTACCGTCAGAGCGAGAGGAAAGAGATTTACCTTAAATATGCACTTGAGCTTATCGAGAGTGACAATGCTTACTATGCCTTTGACACACCCGAGGAGCTAGACAATATCCGCAAGCAGAAAGAGGAAGCAGGCGAAACCTTTGCCTACAACTTCTCTGTGCGCACATCGCTTGCCACATCACTTAACATGAGCGAGGAGCAGGTCAAAGAGCGCATCGCTCGCGGCGACCAGTGGGTTATAAGATTCAAAATGCCAGAAGACCAGAACATCGAGATGGACGATTTGATTCGTGGCCGTGTGGTTATCAACTCTTCGACCTTGGACGACAAGGTGCTATACAAATCGGCTGACTCGCTACCAACATACCACCTAGCCAATATCGTAGATGACCACTTGATGGAGATTTCGCACGTTATACGTGGCGAGGAGTGGTTGCCATCTCTTCCTCTACACTACAAGCTATATGAGGCTTTTGGCTGGAGCGAGAGCAAACCACAATTTGCTCACCTACCTCTATTGCTTAAACCAACAGGCAAGGGCAAGCTGAGCAAGCGCGATGGCGACAAGCTAGGATTCCCAGTGTTCCCTCTAGAATGGGTGTCAGCAGAGGGTGAGACCTCTCGAGGCTACCGTGAGGACGGTTACATCCCTGAGGCCTTCATCAATATGTTGGCACTGCTAGGATGGAACCCAGGCACAGAGCAAGAGATAATGTCTATGAGTGAGCTTATCGATTTGTTCTCACTTGAGAAAGTGGGCAAGTCAGGTTCGCGCTTTGACCCTGAGAAAACCAAATGGTTCAATGCTCAATACCTACACAGCAAGACCAACGCCGAGCTATACGAAATGGCACTGCCTCTACTTCAAGAACAAGGCGTGGAGATTGAGCAAGCAAAGGCGGAACGTATGCTAGGATTTATGAAGGATAGAGCAACATTCATAAAAGAACTTGTCGAGCTATGCAGCATGTTCTTTGTTGCGCCAAGTGAGTATGACGACAAGGGCGTTAAGAAGTTCTGGAAGGGCGACGCTCCTAAGTACGTTGCTCAGGTACGCGAGATGATGGCTTCGTTCGAGGACTTCAGCTTCCACAACACCGAGGAGCAGGTACTAGGCTGGATACGTGCAAACGAGCTGCCTATGGGTCAGATTATGAACGGTGTGAGACTTGCTATCACGGGTGTTCCTTCGGGACCAAACATCTTCGAGGTCTGCGAGATTATAGGCCAAGCGGAGACTCTTAGTCGAATGGACAAGGCACTTGAGGTGCTACCTAAATAATAAAAAAGAATGGTTAATAAGCACTCATCTGCTGCCTTACTAGCTTTACTTTAGAGTTCTGTCCTCACATACTAGAGTATGCTGCGGAGAACTAAAAACCAGAGCGTTGCAGCTAAGTACTTATTAATCATCCTTGCTAAAAAAGTAAAAAGAATGACCAACAAGTAATATTGTTGGTCATTTTCTTTTAAGGGTGGAGAGCAAGGCAGAAGATGAATGCTTACTGGCTATCCTCTTCTATATTATCTTGTGCGCCCCATCATCTATCTTAACATCAACAACTCGCGGCAAGATTCCAAATTCTGATTTGTATTTATAGCTCACCTGCTCGACAAAGTCATTCTTGACACTCGTTTTCACAAGGTTTATGGTGCAGCCTCCAAAGCCTCCACCCATCATTCGTGCTCCGAGAACACCCTCAAAACTATGAGCAAAGTCAGCCAAGACATCAAGCTCCCTGCAACTAACATTATACATCTTGCTAAGCCCATGGTGCGATAGATTCATCATAAGACCAAAGCTCTCAAAGTCACCTTGCTCCAAGGCGGCACAGGCATTCTCTACACGCTGGTTCTCCTCAACCACATACAAACATCTTAGGTAGGTACTGCTATCCATAGCCGAGCGACACTGAGTAAGCATCTCTACTGTTACATCGCGCAGGGATGTTACGCCATAGAAATACTTGGCAACAATATCCACCCCATTCTGGCATTGCTCGCGACGTATATTATACTCTGAGCTGGCAAGGTTATGTTTAACTTTGGTATCTAGCAGAAGTAACGAAAGCCCTTTAGATTCTAGTTCAAAAGGCTCGTATTTAAATTTGAGACTACGGCAATCAAGACGAAGTATATTACCCTTGCGCCCAAAGATGGAAGCAAATTGGTCCATAATACCGCATTTGACGCCTATATAATTGTGTTCGGTAAGCTGACCTATATGAGCAATATCCTCTGGCTCTATGCCCAAAGAATACATGTCATTAATGGCATAGCCCACACAAGAAGTTAGTGCGGCAGAAGAAGAAAGCCCCGCCCCATTAGGGACATCACCACCTATGACCATATCAAAGGCAGGAACATCAAAGCCCTTATCACGCATGCCC
>JAWXTS010000059.1:0-10765 GCA_044433305.1 Rikenellaceae bacterium
GTGAGTCATCACCATAGTTATCTTCATAATTGGTATCGGCACCAAAGACCACAGCCCAACCACTAATGATATTATCTTCAGGAGAGTTTGCGCGCGTCTCGACGGTAAGAACCTCAGCACTCTGTACGTTTAGATTAAAACATACACTCAAACTGCCATCCTCTAAGGTCTCCACAGACGATGGATTCAAATCCAGCTCCTGGGTACAGCTACACAGAAAGAACGTAGCTGCAAAAAGTGCATAAATATATCTTTTCATAAGTCTATTGTTTTACCGTTAATGCAAATTGCTTAGTTAGAGTTTTTGAATCTGAGTTCTCAACCCTAACAGTCATAATAACATCGGTCTGAGTGGCTCCCGAAGCATCTATCGTTACTGGGAAGTAACTATCACCGCTCTTAGCACCCACCGTTGCGGTAATACCTGCATCATCAAATGTTACAACTGGGTCATTTGTGGTGTTGGTATATAGGTTGATAACCTGACCAGAAGCTGCCGCTATCTCATTATCACTGCACCAAAGTGTGATATTAGGGTCTACCTCAGCCCACACCTCGTGCTCGGTCCATTCATTAATAACTGGTGTTATAGACATAGCGATTACAAGGTTGTCATCACTAGGATTAAACTCAAGCTGCAAGTTGATGTGCTCTCCCATTATCCATCCATCTCCATCTGGAGTAGGTAGAGGCAACTCTGATGTACGATAGTAAGCGTCTAGTTCTTTGTCATACACAGTAACAAACACGGTTGGCGTATAAGGATACACGTCAGCAGGTAGTTTTTCTATGCGCTGAGGTATCATAAACAAGGCTTGGTCATTACCCTCCGAGTCTTTCATAATATATTGGTAGTCATCGGTGTTAAGCTCTACAGCATGCTCATTTGTTGGAGGAGCCAAGGTATAGGCCGTAGATGTGATAACAACACCACGGTCAATCTGCTGGTCTATAATCCAATCTCCAGAGTCGTTTGTTGAGATTATATTACCACCCTCGAACATGATGGTTCCGTTGGTTGCAATATGCTGCATGGTGAAACGAGTAACCACATAACGGTCATTATTGTCGACTTCTCTGGTTCCTATCTCATTACCTTCACTGTCATAGGTAATCAAAGTGCTTGTTGCAAGCACAGTCTCATCGTCTAGCTTGGCACTAAGAGTAATCTTGGTAAGAAGGTGCTGATACTCTAGTTCAAGTGGAGAGGTGCTACCTGTCTGACCAGCTGCAACAACGATGTCGGGTTGGTTTCGAGCATCAGTAGTTGGCACAGAGTAGTTTATCGTTAGAAGCTCGTTGCGAGTTGTTGCCGCAGACACGCCGTCAGCACTAACCTCTTTCTCCAAGTCAAAGCTGTAAGTAACACCGTTGCCTTTATCATCAGTCGCGGTTGATTCCACAGTCATTGGTGATATAGCCCAGAACTTAAGACTCTCGCCATACGGATAATATAAGGCAGGATTAAAGCTCCATATACCGCTCTGACCCTCTATCGCCGTTAGGCCGTTCACATACAGAGAGCGTTCGTCGGTGCCGCTTTTACGCACACCATAGACTATAAAGTCGTTAATATCGTCGCCACTATCGACGCTTGTGCCACGTGTCCAGTCGGCAACCTGATCGGCTACGGTATAAATGATTTCGCCGCTGCTTTGTGGATCCTCAGGATCCCCAGCATCTAGCTGATTATTGGTGCAGCTCACTGCAAGCACCGCCAGCATCATTATATAAACTCTTTTTATCATAATATTGATGTTTTTATTCATCTAAAAGTAGCCACCCTGTGTGACCCTTGGTGACCATAGGGGCGATCAAACCCCCATGGCCTATATATCTAAGTTACACTCTTTCGAGTAGTCTACTATTGATCAAGACCAACGCCTTGACCTGCAACTGTATTCCAGTCAGCAGTTTTAGAAGTGAATGTAATCTCATTACCCAACAAGCCCTCAGTAGTTGCACTGATAGTGATAGTAACCAAGTAGTGCTCACCTGGCTTAAATTCAGCTAGTGTAGTAGATGGGAAAGACAGAGCAGAGAAGTCTGCACCAGCATCAGCTGAACCTTTGATATAAGAATCATCAGGAGCCTGAATCTTAACACCGTTAAGCTGAACTGTACAATCTGATGCATCTTGAGGAAGAATCATGTAGTTAGTCAAACGACCGCTATATACAGGAGCCTCATTAGGAACTGTTCCAGCAGCTACAACAGGAGAAGCAGCTACGATATCAACAGTACCATTGTTGTTAACAACAGTTAGAGTTGCAGTTGCATCAGAGTTGATTGAGTAACCAGCATTTGTAAGTTCAGTTGTAAGTTGGTAAGCAACAGACACTTTAGACAACAAGTGTTGGAACTCGAAAGCAACATTTGTATTAGTCTCACCTGTCTGACCAAGAACTTGAGATGCAGTGAAGTCATCATCAGCACCAGTAGGAACAGTGTAATCAACCTTGATAGATGTTGTTGTAGGAGTTGTTGCATTCAAGGTTGCGCTACCACCAGAGTATGCGTAGAAGTCGATAGCTGTTTTGTCTGCAAACCAGTAGTAGTTGCCAGTCCAAGAGTCAACGCCAGCAGCAGTAGTCACCTTCAATCCATTCAAGAAGAAAGAAGTTGAAGTTCCTGCAACAGCATAAACATAATAAGGATCTGCCTCATCATTAGCACTTTTAAGGCTAAGTCTGTCATTAAGTGAAACGAAGCCAAGCTCATTTGTTGGAGCAACGTCCACTACCTCGTTTTTTGAGCAGCTTGCAACTGTTGCAAGAACTGCCAACGAAAGTAAAATCTTTTTCATCGTTTGTTGAATTTGTTTAATTAGGTTTATAAAATATTGAGTTTGTTAATCTTGATTCAAAGGAACATCCACCTTCTCCCATTCAGCTACATTACTACCAAGGCCAGAGCTTCCCGAAGAGCCATCAGGCTGAACCTCAGGCAATGCTTCTTCAAATGTAACTTCAATGTCAATGGTTACAGAACCATCGCTATTATTAGTAAAGGTGATATAATTCGTAACATCCATAACCAAAGGTGTTTCCGTGCCTGCTGCATCAATCTGCTGGAATAATATATCAAGCATCACAGGATTTGAGTCGTGTCCAGATGTAGAAGTCCTAG
Source organism: Rikenellaceae bacterium (assembly GCA_044433305.1). Classification (GTDB taxonomy): domain Bacteria; phylum Bacteroidota; class Bacteroidia; order Bacteroidales; family Rikenellaceae; genus JAWXTS01. Next base: position 3,130 of record JAWXTS010000059.1, read on the forward strand.
ACTCCAAAGTTCCGAACGCGGTTACAGTACCCGAAAGCGAACCATTGAAATATGAGTCTGGGTCGTCAAAAACGAAATCCCCCATCTTGAATTGCAGAGTTGATGTAGTGCTACTATTAGAATCACCATAAGCGTAGTAACCATCGGCTAGATTGACCAAGTCAGCTAGTGCTGGCGAATTTGCATAGAACAAGTTATCTACATGAGCAACAATATTAATGGTCGTATTTTTCTTTAATGGAGTCACTCCTGTCAACGATTCAACCGTAGCCTTAGTAGCCGAAGACGTAGATTTAGTACCCTCCTCATTATAGCCCTCAACTATCATATCGTCAGTGATTACGATACCCTCGACCACCGCAACAGCCAAATCACCCGGTTGTTGCACATAATTACGTGTTGTAGAACGTGATCTTAGTACTTCTTCGGCAGCATTACTCTCAAACTTAAGGGTAGAGAGATTCTCATAACCTACACAAGATACATAGTCCACTTGGTCACGTTTCTCGTTGAATACCACAGCGGTATAACTTCCCGAACCCAGACTAATATAAGACTGAATGTCGTTATCATTATGCTCGTAAGTATACTCATAGTACAATGAACCATCATTAGAGTTGTAGACTAGTACTGTGACGTTCTTCTCTGGTGTAACACCACTAGTCTCCCAATCAACATCGATAGGAATAGATAGCGTGCTATAACATGAACAATCATCATATAGAGGTTTGCGCTCACAAGATGCTAATGTAACTGCTGCACATAGCAACAAAGAGATATTTTTTATCATTGTTTTCATAGTTACTCCTCCTTAGTTACTTTGCGGTTCAACATCCATACAAGTGATACTCTGGCGCGTGTAGGGCCTATCCATGTGTACTCGCCATTGTTTTGACGCATTGTGTGCCATGTGTCGTCAATACCGAAATGCTCCTTATAGTAGCGATAGTCAGTCTGCATGTAACCAACACCCAAAGAATACTCCATTCTTAGGTTACCACTCTTATTAATAGTGTGGGCATAACCACCACTGATTCCCGCAGCGATAAAGAACTCACCCTGATAACCCTCAGCGTCATATTCTAGATCATACAATCCTCCGCCAGCATAAAGGCCAAGGTGCCATCCAGTCATCACTGGGCGGTTTGTGCGATCGCCAAACCAATATTTACCTTCTATATTACCATTAAGAACTTGCAATGTGTTGCGCGAAGAAGTGCTACCACCCTTCTGCCAAGAGTTGCCCGAATTGCCACAAGTTGTCCACCATGGGAATATCCACTCACCAGCAATACTCCAACGTTGTCCGATAGGTACTTCGACTTCGACATTTATAAGTGTAGCTGCATCAAACAGCAAGTTGGTCTTAAGCGCGAACAATGGCTTAGATACGATAACAGGTGCCGCAGGTTGCTCTACAACAGGTTCTGGTTTTGGTTCTGGTCTTGGCTCTGGCTTAGGTTGTGGTTTAGGCTGAGGTTTACGCTCATAATATATTGTAGCCACAGTACCTTGTCTTAATTCAGGGTACATGGCATCAAACATATAATTATATGCGCGACCACCTCTAAGCATCATAAGATGTTTGTTACGACTATCGGTCATAGTAAGCCATCTATCACTAGGATCTACTCTTGACCAAGTCTCCTCAGGAACATTATTAAGAATCTCAAGTACCTCGTCCTTGTACTGCATGTCAGATGCAGCGACCAGATTCTCAAGTCCCTGCCAATCGATGCCTGTACTTTGCAATACAATCACGTTCTGTGGTACAGAAGTTGATTGTGTAAGATAGTCGTAGATTGAGCTGCTACGGCTCTCAGACAGCTTATCATTCAAAGTTCTACCGCCCTCAGGAGAGGTAGAACTGCTGACCTCAATCTTCGAGATGTTGGTCAAGCTGTCCTGTTGTAGCTTTGCGATAAAATCGGACAGTTCATTAAGAACAGCCCTATTGCCGTTAAAGTCTACATCAATAATATGACTCTTGTGTTCAAAGTATATCTTGAACTCTTTCGACTTCTGTTCTGCCTGACCGTAGCTGGTCATACAGAGCAGCAGAAGTGTTATTATACCTATTACTTTTTTCATATGTATATATGTTCTTAATTGACAGTAAAATTACTCGTAGTTATGTTGGATGAAAAAATTACGATTTGTTAACGCAAAGATAAACTCAAACATATACTTTAGTACTATGCTTATTGTCAGTTTTTTAGATACAACAACTTGTTTTGATGTTTCAACAACTTATACCAAACAATCCCAATAGGTAATCTCTTGATATACAGTATTTTATAATTGCAATGGGGGGGGTAAATTTGAGGTTTAGAAGTAATGAATTTACGTTTCAACAATTTCATAAACGTAAATGACCGAGGCGTTTATACAAAACTGATATTTTTAAAATTATTAATAAACTGTTTGTTTGTATGTTTTAAAAATCAGCTATATATTTACATCGTCATTCAGATTCATAGTTAGCAAATAGTTATAAAAATATACCATATTCATTCTTATGAGCCAAGCAACTTATAGCACAACACTAATACTGATTTCATGCCTTCTATTATATTTTGGATTACATCTATCAACCACCAAAATACCAGATAAGCTGAAATCAAGTGTTTATGACAAAGCACGAAAACTTATGGGCGTAGCGTTCGCAACAATTTCGCTGTCCATAATAATATTCTTCGTGTTCAATATTCATGTGTTTCCTCCTTACGTTAGAACAGCATATAATCTATGGTTCTACTACGTTATCTCGAAACTAATATCAGCATCTTTCGTAACCCTGATAGGAAGCAAGCATAAAATAAATACGTGATTTAAGACACAAGTGGAGTCTAGTCTGGTATATAGTATACCCTATTCTTATATGGAGCACTTTATTTATAAATGACCCAGCAACCAGACAACACTCACAGATATTAGCTGCAATAATCTTGTTTATTAGCATCGTCCGCGAAATAACCTACTTCTTTCGCAGATACAATGACGTTATTAAGCAAGGTGAGTTCTTCTATGCCGAGGGTATAGGCATTCATATAAATTGGATGATTCAATGCGTATATGCCTTTATCAGTGTGGGTATTTTCAGCGTTATTATGGCATTCTCCACACACTTCCCTACATGGGCTTTGTTTTGCTATATGATTAGCTTCATTGCTGTATGTATATACATATTTAATAGCTACTTGAACTTCATGGTTATATTCAGCAAACTTGTGGACAAGGAAACAGAGGCAGAGCTTATTCCTCGAATCAACACCACGCCCAAGTCACAGCTAAGCCCCGAAGTGCAACAATACATTCAGGCTCAAATCGAAGAGTGGATAAAAGCCAAGGGATACTGTGAAGATGATGTATCGTTGCAATCTGTATCCATGAAGATATACAGCAACAGACAATACCTGTCTAGCTATATTAATACCACCTACCAATGCTCATTTAGGATTTGGATATCTAAGCTACGACTAGAGGACGCTAAAGAAATGCTGCTGAATAATCCCGATATGACAATCACCACTATTGCAACCAAGGTGGGGTTCCAATCTCTGACCTCATTCACCCACGCCTTTACGAGCATAGAAGGTATCTCTCCAAGAAAATGGGCACAGACAAATAGACACCACATAAAGTCATAACGCCCCTAGGCTGCACTATGTGAGGCGTGATGTGATGTGTCGCGATGTGCTATGGTGTGTTGCATTATGTAAAGCGCGCTGCTCCTACCCTATTTAGTCTGGAGGGCGGCACACAGGATGAAAGCTAGGCACAAACAATAAAGGGTAAGAGCAACGCCCCTACCCTTATATCTTATATGTGCTACTTAGCCGCGCCTACAAGAAGTAATCATATTCATCCTCGTCATCTGTAATTAGGTACATTCCGTTATCTGTAAATTTGATTCGTACAGGTTGAAAATCCAGCTTATCGATAGCATCTTTCACACAGCTTGGGATATTAAGGTAATATACTCCACGCTCGTGGCACGACACAAAACCATAATAAGTAAGGTAAGCAGAATAGACTTGACCATAGAGCCTGCAACCCTCAGTGACAGCACTCTGGGCCGAATCATTAGAGGCATAGATATAGGAGTCTGTTATTATAATCCAGTCGCCACCATCGTTAAAAGTTGCTGAGCGAATATTTTGCCTTTCAGAATTACAGCTAGACAGACGATTCAAAAACGCCTGAGGCACACCCGAGGCATAATAACCATTTGCGTCGTATATAATCACAAAGTTATTGTTCTCAGAGATATTCACATCTACAATGCTTGACTTGTCGTCATTTAGAGATTCTAACTTAGTCTTAAGGTATGACGGTGTGCCAGAGGTATAAGCATATCCATAAGAGTCATATATGGCAACTCCAGCCCCCGACTCTGTTATGGCACCATTCTGAGCTTCTTTCCATTCTTTTAACTTCTCGCGAACAAATGTCATATACGAGGAAGTTGGTTTCGACACATATCTCGTTGTTCCGCTATGGCTCCACCTACTGGCACTAAAGACCTGATCAAAGGTACTAGTGGTTGCAGTGTTGTTGTTATCTTCTTCTTCCTTTTCTTCTTCCTCTTCATACTCTTTAAGTACTTTAAGTACTTCAATAGCCGTCTCATTGCCATTATCTGCAGCTTTTCTGAGCCATACTAGACCCTGAGAAGAGTTCTTGCTGACACCAATACCTTCCAGATAACAATAGCTAAGCATATATTGTCCCACTGGCGAGTCTTGCTCTGCAGCTTTCTTAAACACATTAAAAGCCTCCGTAGGGTTATAGTGTCCTTTGTCTTTGTTTATATATATAAAGCCTAAAAGATACTGTGCATGACTATAGCCTTGCTCTGCCGATTTCAGATACCAACTAATGGCCATATCATAGTCTTCTTCTACACCAATACCATCCTCATAATAGAAACCCAAAACATGTTGAGAATAGGCATCTCCCAGAACGGCTGATTTGCGCCACCACTTAGCAGCCTCAGTATAATTCTCTAGCCCATGGTAGTATTCCGCAGTTATAGGGTACATCTTCACCAGTTGGTCCTTATACTGGGTCTTACGCGCTTCATCGGTACCTATCAGCGTATAAGCTTTATCAAAGGCCTCTATTGCGGCCTTCATATCGTCTGATCTATACTTAGACATGCCACTATTGTAGGTTGTGATAACCTCGTCAGACAGACTTTCGCCTCCAGAAAGAGCCTCATACAATGCCTGACCTATGGCGTCATAATAAGACAAAGAGCTATCATCATCGTCTGAACTAGCAAATACATTCTGTGCTAATAACGCTGCACACATGCCTATAATTAATAATCTGAATTTCATAATACGTTTTTTGGTTGCGATTAATATTTATTCTATATCTATTATAAAAAACAAAGTTATGAAAAAATAAAATAAATAGCTAACCATCAGCACAATATAAAAAGATTTTTTTCGTTTGCGGCTCGCCAAACAAAAGCTAAAAAACAGCAGATTCAAGTCCCTACATAAATGTAATATTTAGCTACATTTATGTAGGGCTAAAGTGTGGTGAACAAAATAAAAACACCTCAGTGACAAAAAAACACAAGCCACATAATAGGCAGTTAATCAACAGTTTACACACAAAAATACAACCACACAGAACTAGTCAAAAACCCATTTGGCACACTTATTGGTCTTAGCACCATAACAAACTAAGACCCATGCCATGGAAGCAGAATTTTTGGAGACCCTACTACTAACGGGCAAACTAGCTCTATCCACCACATCTATATTATTTGTGGTTGCACTACCTATTGCCTATGCACTTGCATTTAACCGATTCTTTGGCCGCTCAATAATCGAGGCACTAATATCTATGCCCATGGTGCTACCACCCACGGTACTAGGCTTCTATCTTCTTATGGCATACAGCCCCTCGTCAGCCTTCGGAGGCATGTGGATACGCATCTTTGGCTCGGGACTAGCATTCACATTCAACGGCATACTGCTGGCCAGCGTACTCTTTGGCCTACCCTTTATGGTGCAGCCCCTGCAAAATGGATTTATGGCCATACCCCAAAGCCTTAGCATGGCTGCCCAGACCCTCGGCAAATCAAAAATCAACATCTTCTTCAGGATACTATTACCTAATATGGTGCCTTCGATAGTGTCGGCCATAGCGTTGACCTTCGCTCGCACCATAGGCGAGTTTGGAGTGATAATAATGGTCGGTGGTAATATGCCCTCACAAACGCGTGTTGCTTCGATTGCCATATACGATGAGGTGCAGGCCCTACAATATGACACGGCAAACCAATACTCTTTGATACTATTCTCGGTATCACTAGTTATGCTAACCATAATCCAAACATTCAACAGAAAAAATAGGAGACACGACTATGCTCAAAATTGATATAAAACACCCCATGCTAACCTCTCACGGGCCATCAACCCTAGAGGTAGACATCGCTATTCCAGATGGAGAACTCGTATGCCTTAGTGGCGACTCGGGCATAGGAAAGACCACTCTTCTAAGGATTATCTCGGGTCTGATTAAACCACATACAGGCAGCGTAGAATTTAACGATACAGTATGGTGCGACACAGAGAACAAAATCTTTGAGTCGGCACAGAAGCGTCGTACGGGACTGATGTTTCAGGATTATGCTCTATTTCCTAATATGACCATATTGGAGCAGATACTCTACGCTCAACTTGAACGCGACACAGAACGCGCCCATGCCCTGCTTGAGTCGTTCAATCTAACTCGCTTGGCCTACCGCAAGCCCTTCCAGTTATCGGGAGGTCAACGCCAAAGAGTAGCCCTTGCGCGTGCTCTGGCCTCAAATCCATCATTGCTGCTACTGGACGAGCCACTATCTGCCCTAGACCGTCAGATTAAACTATCTCTTATGGAACAAATACGTGAAGCCCACCGCACCTTAGGCAGTATTACCCTTATGGTTTGCCACGATGCCGAGGACATTGAACAGATGGCTACATCGGTTCTACATTTTTGTCACAAAGGCCTACAAGAAAGTAGGATTGAAAGTTCTTTAGAGAACAGTTACAACAACCAATATTTGAAAATAAAAAATATTTTCAGAAAAAATGAAGTTTATAAACAACTGATTTCGTGTGAATTATCAAACAGATTAAAAGAAATAGCACAGCCCGAAAATGATTTTGGCACGCTATATGTCTTATAGAAAATCGAAGACAATAAAGAACACAAATTAACCCTTTTAAATATTATAATGATGAGAAAGATTGCAATTTATGGTAAAGGTGGTATTGGTAAAAGTACTACAACCCAAAACACAGTAGCAGGACTTGCCGAGATGGGCAAAAAAGTAATGGTCGTAGGTTGCGACCCTAAAGCAGATTCAACACGCCTATTGTTGCACGGTCTAGCACAGAAAACAGTGCTTGATACTCTTCGCGACGAGGGTGAGGACATTGATCTAGAAGATGTAATGAAAGAAGGCTTTAAGAATACTAGCTGCGTAGAGTCTGGTGGTCCAGAGCCAGGCGTTGGTTGCGCTGGTCGTGGTATCATCACATCTATCAACTTGCTTGAGCAGTTGGGTGCTTATGACGATGACAAACAACTAGACTATGTATTCTATGACGTACTTGGTGACGTTGTA
>JAWXTS010000060.1:0-10719 GCA_044433305.1 Rikenellaceae bacterium
CTCTAAGGGTCGATATACCACCTGCGATGCCGACCATCCTCACTTCTATATCGCCATGCCTACGGCCAAGTTCATTCCCGGAGAGAAGGTTGTCGTTGGCCCTAGTTATATGGTTATGGAAGATGTGCCGCTTTATTTTCTGGGTGTGCCGTTTGGTTTCTTCCCTATTGATGCAGACCGTAGCTCTGGTTTTATAATTCCATCCTATGGAGAGGAGACAGTCAAGGGTTTCTACCTCAGAAATGGTGGTTATTACTATGCTATAAATGATTATATCGACATGACCCTGTTGGGTGGTTTCTATACCTTGGGTTCATGGGAGACCTCGTTGCAGACTCGTTATTCTAAGCGTTATAGATATAGTGGTTCGTTGAAGGCTAGCTTCTCTAAGGATATTATTGGAGAGGAAGATGCTGCCGACTATGTCAACATGAATAACTTTAGCATGACTTGGAGTCACCAGCAGGATGCCAAGTTTAAGCCTAACTCGACTTTCGCTGCTAGTGTCAATTTCTCGACCAGTGGCTATGCAAAATATGGTTCTACAACCCTAGAGGACTATCTTAATACCCAGACCAACTCTAGTGTGTCTTACTCTAAGAAGTGGGATGATAAACCATTCTCTTTATCTATGAGCTTGCAACATTCTCAGAACTCAACAGACACAACTGTATCGTTGAGCTTGCCGAATCTTGCATTCAACATGTCGCGCATATATCCATTCCAACGCAAGAACGTTATCGGTAGTCAACGCTGGTACGAGAAGATTTCTCTTACCTATACATCTACCTTTGCAAATAGCGTAACGGTACATGAGAGTGACCTGTTTACGCAAACCATGATGAATGATTTGAAGAGTGGTGTCAAACACACTATTCCTGTTTCTACCTCTTTCAATTTGTTCAACTACATCTCCATCTCGCCTAATGTGTCGTATAACGAGAGATGGTACTTTAAGAAGATTCAAAAAGAGTGGAATCCCGAAACCGAGACTGTCGAGACCACCGATACCTTGAGTGGCTTCTATCGTGTTTACGATTATAGTGTTTCGGCCTCGGCTTCGACATCTGTATATGGTATGTATACGGTCAAGAATCCTAACTCGTGGTTGAAGGCCGTACGCCATATGATGACACCAAGTATTAGTGTGAGCTACCGTCCAGACTTTGGTCAGGATAAGTATGGTTATTATGAGACAGTGCAGTCTGATGCCGATGGTTCTACTACGACTTACTCTCCTTATGAAAGCTCTATGTATGGAGTTCCTAGTAGTGGCGAGAGCGCGTCCTTGTCGTTCAGTCTCCAGAACTCCCTAGAGATGAAGGTGCGTAGCGAGAGGGATACCTCGGGAGTCAAGAAGATAAGCCTTATAGATAACTTTAGCCTTAGTGGTTCATACAACTTCTTGGCCGACTCGCTCAACCTTTCTACCATAGCCCTTAGTTTTAGGACTACTCTTACCAAGAGTTTGGGTCTTAATGTCTCGGCTACGCTCGACCCATATCAGGTGTCTAGTACAGGTACACGTATCAATAAATTTATGTGGTCTGATGGTAAGATAGGTCGTCTGAGTAGCGTGAGCACCTCGTTTGGTTATTCGTTTAACTCTAAGGGTAGTAACAGCACTCCGTCGGTCAATGATATAAATAGTCAGATTTCGGTCCCCTCGGCATATACAGATCCTTATAACACGGACGAATACAATAATCTTGACCCTAATCAGAAGCGCATGCTTATGACTTCGAGTTACTATGATTTTGATATTCCATGGAACATAGGCTTTAATTATAGCTTCAGTTTTTCTAATACTGGTGTTAGCAGGAGTGTCACTCAGACCCTTGGCTTTAATGGTAGTGTCAACTTGACTCCTAAGTGGGGTATAGCCTTCAATGGAGGTTTTGACTTTGAGATGCAGACGCTTACTCCGGGTACTTTCACTCTGTCTCGTGATCTGCACTGTTGGCAGATGAGCTTCTCGTGGATACCTACTGGCTACCGTCAAAGTTGGGGCTTTACTATCAGTGCTAAGTCATCTCTGCTTCAAGATCTTAAGTATGAGAAAAATAGTAGCTACTATGATAATCTTTATGATTACTAATTTCTAACTAAATAATTTGGCCATCTAAGTGGCCTGTAATTTGTATGAAGAAAACAATAACAACAGCAATTATGGCAATAAGTGTCGTAGCCTCTGCTCAGAACCTATCAGCAGCAGAGCAAAATCCTTTATTACAGGAATTTCCGGGAGAGTATCAAGCCCCTCCGTTCGATCAGATTAAAGTAGAACATTATAAGCCTGCTATGGAGACTCTGATAGCTAAGATGCGCGCTGAGATAGATGCAATAGCGAACAACCCAGAGGCACCAACATTTGAGAACACGGTGCTGGCAGTGGAGTATGCTGGACGCGATTTGTCAGAGGTGGCAGCAGTATTCTATGCTCTTAACAGCTCTGCAACAAACGAGCAGATGGATGCAGTGGCCATGGAGCTATCTCCATTGTTGAGCGAGCTGTCTACTTACGTATCTTTGAACGAAAAGATTTTTGAGCGCGTTAAAGCCGTGTACGACAAGAAAGATGAGCTTGGTCTTGATGCAGTAGATATGCGTCTTTTGAGCGATCAATACGATGGATTTATTAGAGGTGGTGCAGGTTTGAACGATGCTGATAAAGCACGTTATAAAGAGGTGTCTAAGGAGCTGTCTGCCCTGTCTTTGCAGTTCGGTCAAAATGTTCTTGGCGACACTAACGACTATATCTTACATATCACCGACGAGGCGAGAATTGCCGAGCTTCCTATGTTTGTTAAACAATCTCTCTCTGGCGAGGCCAAGTCTCGCGATTTGGAGGGATGGGTTGTTACACTTCAAGCACCTAGTTATGTTCCGTTCTTGATTTACTCTTCTGACAGAGATCTTAAGGAGCAACTTTGGAGAGCTTATGGTAGCCGTGGATACAAAGATAATAAGTTTAACAACGAAGAGACTGTAATCAAATTGGCTAACTTGCGTCTTGAGCTTGCAAACATCATGGGCGAGAAGAGCTATGCAGACTATATCCTTGCTGACCGCATGGCACAGAATGCACAGAACGTAGCTGAGCTTCTTGATGAGTTGCAGGATAAAACACGTGACTATGCTATCGAGGAGTTTAAGACTATCGAGGCCTATGCTAAAGAGAATGGCTTTGATGGTGAGTTCATGCCTTGGGACTGGTCATATTATAGCGAGAAATATAAGAATGAGAAATACAGCATCTCTAGCGAGATGATTAAACCTTACCTTAAACTAGAGAATGTAGAGCGCGGTGTATTCGAGCTTGCAGGTCGCCTTTATGGCCTTAGCTTTGAGAGTGTAGATGTTCCTGTTTATGACAAGGACGCTCGTGCATTCAAGGTTCTAGATAAGGACGGTAGCTACTTGGCCCTTCTTTATATGGATTACTTTCCTCGTGAGAGCAAGCGTGGCGGTGCTTGGATGACATCGTTCCGCGATATGTACACAACACTTGATGGACAAGAGGTACGTCCATTCATTACTGTGACAACAAACTTTACCAAACCAACGGAGACTACGCCTGCACTGCTTACATTTGGTGAGCTGGAGACTATCCTTCATGAGTTTGGTCATGCGCTACACGGCATCTTGGCCGAGGGTAAATACCCATCTATGACAGGTACTTCTGTTTATCGTGACTTTGTAGAGTTGCCATCTCAGATTATGGAGAACTGGGCTACCGAGCGCGAGTTCTTGGATATGTTTGCAGTACACTATGAGACTGGAGAGAAGATTCCTCAGGAGCTTGTAGATAGAATCGTAGCAGCACAAAATTATCATGCCGCTTACAACAATATTCGTCAGGTGGCCTATGGCCTAAACGATATGGGTTGGCACAGCATTACCGAGCCAATCAAAGAGGGTAGCAACATAGCTGAATTGGAACATAAATATATGGAAGGCACACAAGTATTCTTCCCAGTCTCTGAGGGTATAGCTATTGCTCCTGCCTTTACTCATATCTTCTCTGGAGGTTATGCCGTAGGTTATTATGGTTACAAATGGGCTGAGGTTCTAGACGCTGACGCTTTCTCGTTGTTCAAAGAGAAGGGCATCTTCGATGGTGATGTTGCATCTTCGTTCCGTAATAACATCTTGACCAAAGGTGGTACTGAACACCCGATGGACCTATATGTTAAGTTCCGTGGACGCAAGCCAGATACTCAGGCTTTGTTCGAGAGAATGGGACTTGGTAAATAAGAACTATCTTACATATAAACACAAAAGGCTCGACAAACTGTCGAGCCTTTTTTATTGATGTGATATGAGACTATCCTTTTGGTACAAACATAATTTGTTTGAATCCTGTAAAGTCATAGTTTGCACAGTAAAGCATGAATGTTGTGCCATCCTCGCTGCAATACTCGCCAGCTTTGATTTGCTTGCCTACTGGCACTTGGCTGTTGCTGATGACTGGTTGAGCTACGTAAGGGTTGATGGTGCCTGAAAACATAGCCTTGTTTTCTTGGTTGATGATAAAGAACTTGATGTTGTTCTTGAGGTTGGCTTGTTGGTCCTCTAGGGCCTTTACCTTAACCTTCAATGCCAATGCACCTGTATGAGGTGTAAGGCTCTCAACAACCACTGATTCGATTTCTAGGATAGGGTTTTCGGTGCCATCTGCAAGAGAGAAGAACACCTGCTGTCCTTTGACTTTCTCGAATGCTTTTTGGGCGTCTTCTGCAATCTTGGCCTCTAGCTTCTGGTAGTCCTCTGGTAGAGATTCCTTGCCCTGAAGAGCCTCGGCCTCAAGAGCACCCTGCATATAAACAGATGGTATCTCACCTAGGTACTGGTTGCTAGTGTAGTTGCTGCTACTTCCGCCACCACAGCTAACTAATAAAAATAAACCCAATAAAGAAAAAAGTTGTTTACTCATAATAATTTAGATATGTTAAAGCTCTATTTATAGTTCTACTGACCCTAAGACTAGAGCCATGAAATCTTGAGTCAGCATATGAATAACGAGTAAATATATGATTTTTATGCACGGATAGCAATGTCTGGCACATTATATTTAGGTTAATTGATAATCTGTCTATTTGTATAATCTTGATTATTAGGAGTTTATGTTTTGCAGAAAAAGAGACCCCCAGCACTGCAATTTCTGCAATGGTGGGGGTATTTCATTCATTCTGAAGGGAGAATGATTGTGGAGCTGGAGGGAGTCGAACCCTCGTCCAAACAAGGAACCCGAAAGCTTTCTACATGTTTATTTCCCGTTTTATCGTGATAACCGCCGAGCGGGAAATCCCTGCAAGTTATCATAGTCTATAAAATTTCGCCGCAACTTATAGACGTCGTTGCAACTATCTCTTCAGAGATGATACCTCGTAAGCTAGAGCAAAGGAAGAGACACTTGCCTAGCGAGGTACTCGTTTCCAGTATCCTTGTACCAGAAATTAAGCTAATTTTACTTGGTAAAATTATGCAGCGAGTGCATAGCTTTGATTGCCATTTGAAAGTTGAGTGTTCATATTTACGAGCCTCCACACAACGCTCGACATGCTTACTATCAAACTCTACCTGCTGTCAAAACCGGTCAGCCCCGTTTTGTTTTAGCTAAAGAGTAATTTTGCTGGTGCAAATGTAATGCAAATTTAATAATAATTACTATCTTTGAACATCAAAAAAGATATAAAAGTAGATGAAAGAAAGAAAGCCCGTTGTGCAACTTGAAAACGTGTCGGTAGGTCACAGCGAATATGATATGAGTAGAAGTATGCGCTCTGGTTCGCCCATAGTGCTTAAGGACGTAAATGTTACTATCTATACTGGCGAGCTGATCTACCTTATCGGTCGCGTTGGTAGCGGTAAGAGCACACTGCTTAAGACCCTCTATGCCGAGAACGCTCTTAAGGGCGGCAGGGCAAATGTTGTGGGCTATGACTTGCGCTCGCTGCGCCGTAAGGATATTCCTTATCTGCGCCGTAGGATGGGTATCGTCTTTCAGGACTATCAGCTGCTTACAGACCGCAATGTCTACCAGAACCTTCTTTTTGTGCTTAAGGCTACGGGCTGGCGCGATGACGCTCTAATCAGAGAGCGTATAGCATCTGTGCTGAGCAAAGTCGGTTTGAAGAACAAGGAGCGCAAGATGGTCTTTGAACTATCGGGTGGTGAACAACAGAGGGTTGCCATAGCACGTGCCTTGCTCAATAACCCACGCCTTATAATCGCTGACGAGCCTACGGGTAATCTAGACCCTGCGGCCACCAACGAAATAATGTCTCTTTTGATAAGAATATCGCAGCAGGATTGCGCCGTAATAATGTCAACACATAACATCATAAATATACAACAATATCCAGCTCGAACCCTAAGATTTAATCAGGGTAGAGTAGAGGAAATAGACGTGCAGTCAATACTTGGAGTTTAATAAAAAAAACACTATATTTGTGAGATTAATAACAATACGATAAATGAGTACTGAAGAACAAGTAAAAATACAGACGACTGAGGAATATTCAGCGTCGAATATTCAAGTCTTAGAGGGTCTGGAAGCCGTACGTAAGCGTCCAGCCATGTATATAGGTGATATAGGTGTGCGAGGTTTGCATCACCTTGTTTATGAGGTTGTTGACAACTCCATAGATGAGGCTTTGGCAGGCTATTGTAGCCATATCGAAGTCTATATCAATGAAGACGGTTCTATAACTGTAAGAGACAATGGCCGTGGTATTCCAACTGATATGCACGAGAAGGAAGGCCGCTCGGCTCTAGAGGTTGTGCTTACAGTGCTTCATGCAGGTGGTAAGTTCAACAAAGATAGCTATAAAGTATCTGGAGGTTTGCATGGTGTGGGTGTTTCTTGTGTTAATGCCTTGTCTTCATTGCTTACCGCAGAGATTCACCGTAACGGCAAAATCTTTAAACAACAGTTTAGTCAGGGTAACCCATTGGCTCCTATGGAAGTTGTGGGCGAGGCTCAGGACTCAGGTACCATCATTACATTTAAACCAGACGACACAGTATTCACAACGGTTGAATACCACTACGAGATTCTTGTTGCTCGTATGCGCGAGTTGGCTTATCTGAACAAAGGCGTTAAGCTGACTATCACAGACAAGCGCGTGACTAAAGAAGATGGTGAATATCTTTCTGACACCTTCTACTCTGAGGATGGTCTTAAGGAATTTGTTCGCTTCTTGGACGCTAACCGCGATACCCTTATCGAGGACACTATCTATATCGAGACAGAGAAAGAGGGTGTTCCAGTTGAGGTTGCCATGCAGTATAACAGCAGCTTTAACGAGAATGTACACTCTTACGTAAATAATATCAACACCATAGAGGGTGGTACTCACCTTACAGGTTTCCGTAGAGCACTTACTCGCACACTTAAGAAATACGCTGATGAGAGTGGAATGCTTTCAAAATTGAAGTTCGATATTAGCGGTGATGACTTCCGCGAGGGTCTTACAGCCATCGTTTCTGTAAAGGTTGCAGAGCCTCAGTTCGAGGGTCAGACCAAAACGAAACTTGGTAATAGTGAGGTTTCGGGAGCCGTTGACCAAGCTATCTCTGAGGCACTAAACAACTACCTTGAGGAGCACCCTAAGGATGCTCGCGCCATAGTCACTAAAGTTATTCTTGCAGCAACAGCACGCCATGCAGCACGCAAGGCTCGCGAGTTGGTACAGCGCAAGACGGTTCTTTCAGGCTCTGGTCTTCCAGGTAAGCTTGCTGACTGCTCTTCACGCGATAGAGATATAACAGAGATTTTCTTTGTCGAGGGAGACTCTGCGGGTGGTACGGCTAAACAAGGCCGTGACCGTAACTTTCAGGCTATCATGCCATTGCGTGGTAAGATTTTGAATGTTGAGAAAGCCATGGAGCACCGCATCTTCGAGAATGAGGAGATTAAGAATATGTTTACAGCCCTTGGAGTTACCATAGGAACCGAGGAAGACAGCAAGGCCTTGAATCTTTCTAAGCTACGTTATAGCAAGGTTATTATCATGACCGATGCCGATGTCGATGGTAGCCACATCGACACCTTGATGTTGACATTCTTCTTTAGATATATGCAAGAGCTTATACGTGGTGGTCACGTATACCTTGCTTGCCCACCTCTATACCTAGTTAAGAAAGGCAAGAACGAGAAGTACTGCTGGACAGAGACTGACCGTGAAGAGGCGATGGCTGAGATGGGAGGCACAAGAGGCATACATGTTCAACGCTACAAAGGTCTTGGTGAGATGAATGCTCAGCAGCTTTGGGATACTACTATGGACCCAGATAAACGCTTGTTGAAACAGATTACTATTGACAGTGCTGCCGAGGCTGACAGAGTATTCTCTATGCTTATGGGTGACGAGGTTGCTCCACGTAGAGAGTTTATTGAGCTGCACGCGCGATATGCACGTATTGATGCTTAATGATAGATAAAAGCAATTACCCCTAGTTTTTTTATACTTGATATAAGTGAATATTAAACAACACTAAATACCTAACTAACTTAAATTATGAGAAAATTACTTTTTACCTGTGCTCTGGCATCATCATTCTTTATGATGTCTTGTGGGCAAAAGTCAAACTCAAACATTGTTGAGAAGAACTTTGAGTTTATCCAAACACAGATGCCTGTGGCTTACAAAGCTATCGAGGATCGTAGAGCAGAGCTTATCGCTGCTGGCGAGTTGAAAGATGGTATCTTTGAGCAAGTAGTACCACGTACTATTAACAAAGATGGTTCTTTGGGTCTTGTTGGTGCACGCGACTGGACTTGCGGATTCTTCCCAGGCCTTTTGTGGTACACTTACGAGTACACACAAGATCAAAAATGGGCTGATGCTGCGGCTAAATATTCTGCTGCTATCGAGGGTGCCAAAGAGCGTACAAACACTCATGACCTTGGTTTTATGATCTATTGCAGCTTTGGTAATGGTTACCGTTTGACTGGCAACGAGGCTTTCAAAGATGTTATCATCACAGCATGTGACTCACTATTGACTCGTTTCGACCCTCAGGTTGGACTTATCCGTTCTTGGGATCACAGAACATGGAGATACCCAGTTATCATCGACAACATGATGAACCTAGAGATGTTGTGTGAGGCTACTAAGATGACAGGCAACCAAGAATATATGAACGTTGCTATCTCTCACGCTGACAAAACTATGGAGAATCACTTTAGAGATGATTATAGCTCTTTCCACGTAGTTGACTATGATGAGAATGGCGTTGCTATTGCACACCAAACTGCTCAAGGTTATGCAGACCACACAGCTTGGGCTCGCGGTCAAGGTTGGGGTCTATATGGTTACACTATGATGTATCGTGAGACAGGTGACCAAAAATACCTAGATCAAGCAAACAACATTGCAAAATTCCTTCTTTCTCACCCACGTCTTCCAGAGGATAAAGTTCCTTATTGGGATTTCGACGCTCCAGGTATTCCTGATGTTCCTCGTGACGTTTCTGCTGGTGCACTTATTGCATCTGCTCTATTCGAGTTGGGTATGTATACTCCAGACAAAACTACTGAATATCACGCTGTTGCAAACACTATCCTAGAGTCTATTTCAGAGAAATATCTTGCAGAGGCAGGTGGAGATTTTGGTTTCGTAACAGTAGAGAGTACTGGTCACCACCCAAATAACTCAGAGATTTCAGTTCCTCTAAGCTATGCTGACTATTACTTCGCTGAGGCGTTGCTTCGTAAAGATCGTCTAGAAAAAACTGGTAAAGTTCTATAATCTAGGCCTCTATAAATAATAGGGCTGTATTTTAAAATTAAGCTTGTTTGCGGTGGGGGTTTCCCTGCTAAGAAAGGTCTAATTTTAAGATACAGCCTTTTTTGTGTTTTTGTGTCTCAATATTTTTGGAGTTAAAAACGAAATTGACTATTTTTGTGTAAAATTATACTAGAATGGACAATGTAATGGTGATAGGTGTGGCTGGTGGCACAGGCTCTGGTAAAAGCACACTAGTGAATAAATTGCGCGAAGCTTTTGATGATGTTGATGTGGTAACTCTTTGCCATGACTATTACTATAAATCTAATGAGCACTTGACGCTAGAGGAGCGTTCAAAGCTCAATTATGACCACCCAAAATCATTTGATACAGACATGATGTATGAGCATATTAATATGCTTAAGTCGGGTGTAGTTGTCGAGCGTCCAGTATATTCTTTTGTTGAGCACTTGCGCCAGAAAGATACAGTGACTGTTGTTCCAGCACGTGTGGTTATCGTTGATGGCATCTTGGTTTTTGAGAACGAGAAGCTACGTAGCACTATGGACATCAAGGTGTTTGTTGATACAGATGCTGATGTGCGCTTTGCTCGTCGCTTGTTGCGTGATGTTCAGAACCGCGGTCGTAGCATGGAGTCTGTTGTGAATCAGTATCTTACCACCGTAAAACCTATGCACGAGGAGTTTGTTGAGCCATCTAAGAGATATGCCGATGTCATTATCCCTGAGGGAGGATTCAACTCAGTTGCTCTTATGATGCTTATCGAGAGTATCAACTCTATGATAATGTCAAAGAAATAGAGCCTGTCCTTTGCAGGGTGGCTGATTATTTTCGTGGCTTTGTCCCGTCCTGAAATAGGTTTACACTAAAAAAGAGTAAAACTATGGGAAAAACGATTAACCAACAGTATGTCAAGCGGACACAGCGAGACTACACAATGAGTTTTAAACTTTCAGTAGTG
>JAWXTS010000061.1:0-10696 GCA_044433305.1 Rikenellaceae bacterium
CTCGGCAGGTAAGATGGGCTTTAGAGGCTCAAAAAAGAACACTCCTTATGCAGCGCAAACAGCAGCACAAGACTGTGCAAAAGTTGCTTACGATTTGGGCTTGCGCAAGGTTAAAGTATATGTAAAAGGTCCTGGTTCAGGTCGCGAATCAGCAATCAGAACTATCCACGGTGCTGGAATAGAGGTTATCGAGATTATCGATGTTACACCACTACCACACAATGGTTGTCGTCCACCTAACCGTCGTAGAGTCTAATTTTTAGACCATACGCAAAGTAATGGACACAGAACACTATTTCTAATACAAAAAGAAAAAACAAAAATGGGAAGATATATAGGACCAAAAACCAAAATCTCAAGAAGATTTGGTGAGGCTATTTTCGGTACGGATACATCTTTTGATAAAAAGAACTATCCTCCAGGACAGCACGGTATGGCTCGCAAACGCAAAAAAGTTTCTGAGTATGGTGTGCAGCTAAATGAGAAACAAAAAGCCAAAATGATTTATGGCGTACAGGAGAAACAATTCCGTCGTGCATTTGAAGAGGCTGCTCGTGTAGGTGGTATCACAGGTGAGAACCTTATCAAACTACTAGAGCGTCGACTAGACAATGTTGTATATCGTTTGGGTATTGCACCTACACGTGCTGCAGCTCGTCAGTTGGTGTCTCACCGCCACATTACAGTGAACGGTGGTATCGTAAACATTGCATCATACCGCTTGAAAGTTGGTGATGTAATCGGAGTACGTGAGAAATCAAAATCACTTGAGGTTATCCAAGACTCACTATCAGGTAGCGCACGTAGCCGTTACTCATGGACAGAGTGGGATAGCGCATCAATGACAGGCCGTTTCCTACAAGTACCAGAGCGTAGCGAGATTCCAGAGAACATTCAGGAGCAGCTAATCGTCGAGTTGTACTCTAAATAACAGTTTTAAATAGTCATTAAACACTAAGGCAATAATTATGGCAATATTAGCATTTCAAAAACCTGAGAAGGTAATCATGCTAGAATCTACTTCAACGTACGGAAAATTCAAGTTCCGTCCGTTGGAGCCAGGTTTCGGTATGACGATAGGTAACGCCCTACGTCGTATTTTGCTATCCTCACTTGAGGGTTATGCAATCACCACAGTCAAAGTTGCCGGAGCGGAACACGAATTTGCGGCCATTCCCGGCGTAATGGAGGGAATGTTTGACATTGTTCTAAACCTAAAACAAGTAAGATTCTTGCGTACGGTAGACAATGTTGATTCAGAGAGCGTTACAATTAACGTTGCTGGCCAAACAGAGCTTACAGCGGGTTACATATCAAACTTCTTGACAAACTTCAAAGTCTTGAATCCAGATCTAGTAATTTGCCACCTAGGCCCTGAGGTTAAGTTGCAAATGACCTTGACAATCAATAAAGGTCGTGGTTATGTTCCTGCCGAGGAGAACCGTCCCGCTGATGCCGAGTTCGGCTTGCTTCCGATAGACTCTATTCACACTCCAATTAAGAATGTGAAATATACAGTCGAGGACTACCGTGTCGAGCAAAAGACTGACTATCAGAAACTCAATATAGAGATTACTACTGACGGATCAATTCATCCAAAAGATGCTTTGAAAGAGGCAGCTAAGATACTTATTCACCACTTCATGTTGTTCTCAGATGAGAAGATAACATTGAATATGGAGGATACAAATTCAGCTGAGGAGTTTGATGAGGATGTACTTCACATGCGTCAGTTGTTGAAAACTAAACTTTCAGACCAAGACCTATCAGTTCGCGCGCTTAATTGCTTGAAAGCTGCTGAGGTAGAGACTATTGGTGAGTTGGTACGTTTCAACCGCAACGACCTATTGAAGTTCCGTAACTTCGGTAAGAAGTCATTAACCGAGCTTGACGAACTGTTGAGTTCACTCAACCTGCATTTTGGCATGGATGTATCAATCTATAAACTTGACAAAGATTAATTATGAGACATAACAAGAAATTTAACCATCTTGGTAGACAGACAGCTCACCGTAAGGCAATGTTGGCTAACATGGCTAGCTCTCTGATTCTTCACAAGAGAATTAACACAACGGTAGCGAAAGCGAAAGCTCTTCGTATGTACCTAGAGCCACTTATTACAAAATCGAAAGAGGACACAACACATTCTCGTCGTATGGTGTTTAGCCACCTAAAAGACAAAAATGCTGTTACTGAGCTTTTCCGTGAGGTAGCACCAAAGATTATGAACCGTCCAGGAGGTTACACTCGTATCCTTAAGACTGGTTTCCGTCTAGGAGATGCTGCTGATATGTGTATGATTGAGCTAGTTGATTTCAACGCTGAGTACACTCAAAACACTGTTAAAGCAGCTAAGACTACACGTCGTGGCCGTACTTCTAAAAAGTCAGAGATGGCTCAGGAGGCAGTTGTTGTTGAAGAGACAGCAGCACCAGAGGTTGCAGCAGAGTAATTACTGCGCCGCCTAAGAGGTGATAATGAATTGCAGAATGTAGCTTTTTGAGTATGTGCTAGCGCACTGCGGAAAGTGAAGTTCTTGCTCTTCTAAATATTACTCCGATTGAGGAGTTAAGGAAAGGTGATTTGCCATTGCGGCAAGTCACCTTTTGTCTTTTGTGCTAGTTCGTCTGGATGGCAGGATGTTGTTTGTGGCTCAGAATTTGCGATTGAGGATGGTGTAATGGTAATTTTAACGTTCATAAATTTTGAGAATTATGGCACAAATAGTAAGTGTTCATGCAAGAGAAATCCTTGATTCGCGCTCCAATCCGACACTTGAGGTCGAGGTTTACACAGAGAGTGGGGCCTTTGGTCGTGCGGCGGTGCCTTCGGGAGCTTCGACAGGTGAGAATGAAGCCATAGAGCTTCGGGATGGAGATAAAGATCGATATTCGGGCAAGGGAGTTCTGACGGCTGTTGCAAATGTAAATGACGGCATTGCCAAGGCCATCCTTGGTATGGATGTTACAGATCAGGTTGGCATAGACCATACCATGATAAAGCTAGATGGTACCGCGACAAAAGCTAGGCTCGGGGCAAATGCCATCTTGGGGGTCTCTTTGGCGGTGGCTCATGCCGCGGCAGACTTGTTAAAGATTCCTCTGTTCCGTTATATCGGAGGGGTCAATGCACGCGCGTTGCCCATTCCGATGATGAATATTATCAATGGAGGCTCGCACTCTGATTCGCCTATCGCCTTTCAGGAGTTTATGATTATGCCCATCGGTGCTAAGACTTTCTCGGATGCTGTGCGCATGGGTTCAGAGGTGTTTAACGCGCTGAAGAAGATTTTGCAGGCACGGGGTCTGAGCACAGCCGTTGGTGACGAGGGAGGTTTTGCTCCAGTGCTTGATGGAACCGAGGATGCTCTAAATTCAATTATTGGGGCTATCGAGAATGCTGGATATAAGGCGGGCCGTGATGGTGATGTGGCGATAGCATTGGATTGTGCCGCCTCCGAATTTTATGTCGATGGCGTGTATGATTACACTAAGTTTGAGGGTGAGAGTGGGGTCCGCAGAACACGTGAGCAGCAGGTCGCCTATCTAGAGCTATTGGCAGATAAATATCCGATTGTGTCCATTGAGGACGGCATGAGCGAGAATGACTGGGAGGGCTGGCAGATGGCCACCGCAGCACTAAAGGGTAAGTGTCAGCAAGTAGGTGATGATTTGTTTGTTACCAATGTTGAGTTTTTGAGCAAGGGAATAGAGCTTGGTTGTGCCGACTCGATACTTATAAAAGTCAATCAGATAGGTACTTTGACCCAGACGTTGGATGCCGTTGAGATGGCCCACCGTGCTGGATACACCACTATTATCTCGCATCGTTCGGGCGAAACCGAGGATACTACCATTGCAGACATTGCTGTTGCCACAAATTCGGGGCAAATCAAGACTGGTTCTATGAGTCGCTCAGACCGCTTGGCCAAGTATAATCAGCTGCTGCGCATAGAGGAGGAGTTGGGCTTGCGTGCTATTTACGGCTACCCGAAGGTGGATAGTTTGTTGTAAAAAAAGAGGATGACTACTTATTAGCCATCCGTATTAAAAAAGTGAAGGGAATGACCATAGTAGTATTACTTGTTGGTCATTCCCTTCTAAGTATGTGGGTAAGCGGATTACTCTGCTTTTTCTTCTTCGTCCTCTATTTCTTGGTGAGTTTTAAGCCACTCTTGACCTTCTCTTTCCATAAAGAAATCCATCCATAGGTAGTACATTTCGTTGTTTGCATCAACAGTAACACCGTGGTTTGAACCTAGTGGAATGTGTAGCAATGCAAACTCTGGCAACACTGCTGATGCACCGTCTGCGTGAACAGTAATATGGTTGTCTTCTAGGCCAAGGAAAAGCTGATCTAGCATAGGGTGAACGTGAGCACCTACCTCATCAGGACCTGGAGCACCTACGGTACCAAGAGCTATACGAGGGATGATGTCGCCAGGAAGTACCGTTCTGCTGACAGTATTTGGGCTTTTGATAGGCTCAACATAAGGCTCGCAGTCGATAAATTTGGTGTAGTAAAGGTCGTATCTGTTCTCCTCAGGGAAGTCAGCGATAGAAATTCTGTCATCCTCAGTGATTTTCTTAGTGAACTGAACAAAGTGTAGTGTCTCACCTGCTGGCACGTCAATCTCAACGCTGCTATAAGTGATAGGAATAGCAATAGACTCAGGAACTAGCTCATAAAGAGTAGTGTCTGCTTTTAGTGTACCGTTACCTTTCATAAAGATAAGCATGTTGGTGCTGTCGTTTGAGAAGTTCAAAGTTTTTGTTGCAGGGCCTACAAATGCTATGTGCGTAATTTTGGTGTCGATAACCTCGTTAGGCATAAGTTCCTCGATGAAGGTTGTCTGGCCTGCTGGAATATCCATAGTCATAGACTGAACTACAATCTCTGGAGCCTGAGAACATGAGCTGAATACAGCCACTATGCTTGCTAGAGACAGTGTTGCTAATTTTGATAGAAGGTTAAATTTCTTCATAATCTATTAGGTTTTAGTTGTTGTTAGGTTTTTGATAATCACAAGTATACAAAATTTTTATCGAAAATCAGAACAATTTGCCATATAATTGCTGCCACACAACATTTTTATTGATTGTTCCAGAGCAAGAAACTTTTTATAAAGTCATCTATATTGCCGTCGAGCACACCCTGAGTGTCGGCTGTTTCATGGCTTGTGCGATGGTCCTTGACGAGTTTGTAGGGGTGTAGGGTGTAGCTTCGTATCTGTGAGCCCCACTCGATGCGCTTCTTCTGCCCCTCGAGTTCGTTTTGTAGCTCCATGCGCTTTTGCAGCTCTATTTGGTAGAGCTTTGAACGTAGTATGCGCATGGCATTCTCGCGGTTCATAAGCTGAGAGCGGGTCTGGGTGTTCTCTATCATGATGCCCGAAGGTATGTGCCTTAGCCTCACGCCTGTCTCCACCTTGTTGACATTCTGGCCACCTGCTCCGCCACTGCGATAGGTGTCCCATTCTATGTCGGCTGGTGATATAACGATGTCTATGCTGTCATCTATGGCAGGGGATACGAACACTGACGAGAAGGTCGTTTGGCGTTTGTTGTTGGCATTGAAGGGCGAGAGCCTCACTAGTCGATGTACGCCACTCTCGCTTTTGAGATAGCCGTAGGCGTTCTCGCCCTCAAATTCTATGGTCACCGACTTGACACCTATCTCGTCCTCTATGATGTCTATGGTTTGCACCTTATAGTTATTCTTTTCGCCATAGCGTATGTACATGCGCATGAGCATGGCTGTCCAGTCCAGAGCCTCGGTGCCGCCTGCTCCAGCGTTAATCTCCATGATGGCTCCAAACTTGTCCTCTTTCTGGCTAAGCATCTTCTTTATCTCGCACTCCTCGAATAGTCCCAAGATATTGTTGTAGCTGTCTTCTATCTCGCGCTCTTCTATAAGGCCCTCGCGTAGAAACTCGGGCATAAGCTGTATGTCATCCACAGCCGTGGCCAGAGTGTTGAACTCATCCAGCGATGCCTTGAGTAGCGAGACTGTACGTAGCTGGTCGCGAGCATTCTCGGGGTTGTTCCATAGCTCGGGATCTTCGGCCTTCTCTTGCTCCCCCTCAAGTTGTAATGTTAGATTATCGATGTCAAAGATGCCCCCTCAACGAATCCAGTCGCCTTACAAGCTCTTTAATTTGGTCTGTGTTAATTGCCATAAGTTTGTTGTATGTGTGTGTTTATCCTGCTACGCTACACTCTATGCCTAGGGCTTCAAGCTGAGCAGCTATTAATTTAAGTTCTTCTATGGTTACCTTCTCTAGCGTTTCTAGAGGGGTGTCGCGGTCTATGGTATAGACCATGACCTTGGAGGGTTTAATCTGCTTTACTGCCTCAAGCCATGCCCCAACCTCTACCTCTGAGGTATTGTCTACTCTCCTGCCCTCGATATTACCACGCAGGAACATGGTTTGCAGGATGAATTTTCCCTCAAACATCTTCATTAGTTCTATCTGTCGAGCTACCGAGTAGTTGCCCCTTGGACGGTCCATAAGCTGCACGGTGGTATCTATGGCCGAGTCGAGCTTTAGTATGTTGTTGTCCACGCGCTTTAGGGCGGCTCTAACGCTCTGCTTGCCTATCATGGTGGCATTGCTTAGTACAGAGATTTTAGCCGTAGGAACAATCCTATCTCGTATTTCTATGGTGTCGTCTATAATCTGTTCGAACTGGGGGTGCATAGTAGGCTCTCCATTGCCAGCAAAGGTTATGACATTGGGGATAAGACCCTCCTGCACCATGCTGCATAGCTTCTCCTCTAGGATGCGTGCTACGTCTTCTCTAGAGTTAAATCCCTTGCCGTGTAGGTCCTTTGTCCAGCCACATTCGCAGTAGACACACTCAAAGCTGCATAGCTTGTTGTCCAGTGGCAGCAGGTTTACGCCCAGCGAGAGCCCCAGACGTCTGCTGTGTATAGGCCCAAATATAATATCGTGATATAGTGCTGTTGCCATATTCTGTTTTAAGTTTGTTACAAAGGTACAAAGAATTATCTCTACCCAAAAATTGTACCCATCAATAAGCAACAAAGGCCTCAAGCAACAAGATTCTTATTTTGTCACTTAAGGCCTTTATTAATTTGTAATGCTATGGATAATGCTTACACTGTCATGATTTCTTTCTCCTTTTCAGCAAGAATAGCATCTATCTTCTTAGCATAGCTGTCTGTAAGCTTTTGAGCCTCGCCCTCGCCATCTTTAGACATATCCTCAGGCATGCCTTCTTTGACCGCTTTCTTGAAGGTGTCAACCGCATCGCGACGTATAGAACGCAGGCTGATACGAGTCGTTTCGCCCTCGCTACGAACTTGCTTAACAAGCTCCTTACGTCTCTCCTCGGTTAGAGGTGGAATAGTAAGGCGGATATGCTCACCGTTGTTAGAAGGTGTTAGGCCGATGTTAGAAATAATAATCGCCTTCTCGATAGGGGCAATCATAGCTTTCTCCCAAGGTTGTACCAGTACTGTGCGGGCATCTGGAATCGTGATACTTGCAACATTTGCAATAGGTGTTGGCGAGCCATAGTAGTCAACATTAATGCCGTTAAGAACATTATTGTTGGCCTTGCCTGCGCGAATGCCCGACATAGCTTCTTGTAAAAACTCGATAGCCTTTTGCATCTTGTCGCGTGCTTGGTCTATCGTTGGTTTAGTTGATGTGATGTCCATTTCTATTTATTTTTTAACTGTTGTTCCTATGTCCTCGCCCTCAAGAATCTTCTGAAGGTTGCCCTCTGTGTCCATATCAAAGACCACGATTGGAAGATCGTTCTCTTTGCACATAGTGAAGGCTGTAAGGTCCATAACCTTTAGGTTCTTGTTGTAAACCTCGTCAAAGGTGATGGTCTGGTATTTGGTCGCTGTTTTGTCTTTTTCTGGGTCGGCAGTGTAGATCCCGTCTACGCGAGTTCCCTTAAGCAAAACATCGGCCTCGATTTCCACAGCACGAAGCGCAGATGCAGAGTCTGTGGTAAAGAAAGGGTTGCCTGTGCCGCCAGCGATAAATACGGCATAACCCTCGCTCATATATTTCAGGGCTAGATCTTTGCTGTAATACTCACCTACTGGTTCTGTTCTAAAAGATGTTAGCACCTTGGCTTTAGAGCCTATGGCGTTCATAGTTGACTCTAGTGCAAGAGAATTGATTATTGTGGCAAGCATACCCATCTGGTCGCCCTTAACGCGGTCCACGCCTTTCTGCATGCCGCTAACCCCGCGGAAGATATTACCTCCGCCAATAACTATACCAACCTGAACACCTGCCTTCAAAGCAGCGTCAATCTGTATAGCGTACGAACGCAAAACCTCAGGGTTGATACCCGTGCCAGCTCCTCCACCTAGCGACTCACCGCTAAGTTTAAGCAAAATTCTTTTGTAATTTGTCATAGTATTCCTAAATTTAACACGAAGATACAAAAAAGTTTTTATTCTTCACTCAGTTTAGATACCTTTGTGTTGTTTATTGATGATTTTTAAGTAATAAGACTAATTTAGATGCAACAAAATATACTTGAAAATATAAATTCTCCAGAAGATTTACGTCAGCTTAACTCGGCTCAACTCAAGTTATGTTGCGCTCAGTTGCGAGAATATATTATCGAGGTGCTCTCTAAAAACCCTGGACACCTCGGTTCGAGCCTTGGTGCTGTTGAACTTGCCGTGGCTTTGCACTATGCGTTTAATACACCCGAAGATAAGATAGTTTGGGATGTTGGACATCAGGCCTATGCCCACAAAATACTTACTGCTCGTCGTGAGCAGTTTGCCAAAAACCGCCAGCGTGATGGCTTGAGCGGATTCCCAAAACCATCAGAAAGCCCGTATGATTCTTATGTTGCAGGCCATGCTTCGGTGTCCATATCGGCGGCTTTAGGAATGGCTGTCGCTGCCAGACAAAGCGGTAAAAATCAGAGTGTTGTGGCCGTAATAGGCGACGGTGCGATGACTGGTGGACTCTCGTTCGAGGGGCTTAATAATGCTGGAGCCTCAGGTTGCGACATCCTTGTTGTGCTCAACGATAATAACATGGCCATAGATGCCAATACGGGCGCGCTAAAGAAAAGCCTGCTCCGATTGACTGTGTCAGAGCACTACAACAAACTTAAGATACGTCTTTGGAATTTCTTTGGTGGTGTGCCACGTTTTCGCCGCCTTATGCAGAATGTCCTCAATGCGATTAAGTCTTCGATTTTTCAGCAGAGTAATATCTTCGAGAGCCTAAACTTCCGCTACTTTGGACCTGTCGATGGTCATGACTTGGATACATTGATAAAGCTTTTTAAGGATTTGCAACAGATTAAGGGCCCCAAGCTACTGCATATAGTGACCAAAAAAGGCAAGGGTTATGCTCCTGCTGAGGCTGACCCAGCTGCTTGGCATGCCCCTGGCACCTTCGATGTTGCCACAGGTGAGCGCGACGAGCATAAGGCTAAAAACGAGTCACGCCCGCCACGCTATCAGGATGTCTTTGGTGAGACCTTGCTTGAGCTGGCCCGCGAGAATGATAAGATTATAGGTATAACTGCCGCTATGCCAACAGGTTGCTCGCTTAACATTATGGCCGAGAAGATGCCTAACCGTGTGTTCGATGTAGGTATCGCCGAGGGTCACGCTGTGAGCTTTGCCGCTGGTGCTGCTTCCTCTGGCCTTGTGCCTTTCTGTGCGATATACTCTACCTTTGTGCAGCGCGCCTATGACAATATTATCCATGACGTGGCTCTGCAAAACCTGAATGTAGTATTGTGCCTAGACCGCGCAGGCGTTGTTGGTGAGGACGGAGCAACCCACCACGGTGTCTTCGACATACCAAGCTTGCGTACTGTGCCCAATTTGATTATAGCGGCTCCAATGGATGAGCCTCAGCTTCGCGATATGATTTACACGGCCTCTAAGGGTATAGGCCCTGTGGTGATACGCTACCCTCGCGGACGTGGTGTGACCATCGACTGGCGCAAGCCTTTCTCTACTATTGAAGTGGGGCAGAGTAGGGTTATTTCTAGTGGAGAAGATGTTGCACTGCTTACCATAGGTAATGTTGGTAACTTTGCTTTAGCCGCTTCGGCAAAGGCTCTAGCTCAGGGCGTAAGTGTTGAACATATAGATATGCGCTTTGTTAAGCCATTAGACGAGGCTCGCCTACATGATATAGCCTCTCGCTTTAGCCGTGTTATTACTGTCGAGGACGGGGCCATTTCGGGCGGTTTTGGCAGTGCTGTTCTAGAGTTCTTCCAAACTCATGGTTATAGCTTGAGAGTGACACGCTTGGGGGTTCCAGATAGGTTTATTGACCATGGCAGTGTGGCTGAACAGTATAGCGAATGTGGCTATGATGAGCATGGAATATTGTCAGCATTGATGGGGGAGTAAAATATTTTTTACAAAAATGGTAGAATGATTTGGTTAGAACTAATAAATTACTACCTTTGCAACTCGAAAGTATGCCCAGATGGCGGAATTGGTAGACGCGCTGGTCTCAAACACCAGTGGAGCGATCCGTGCCGGTTCGATCCCGGCTCTGGGTACCAGAAAAATCGCTAAGTAGTTGAAACTCAACTCTTAGCGATTTTTTCATTTAGTAATTGTTCCCAAAATGTTCCCACACATCCCGACTTCATCCTGCGCCACACGCTCTGAGAGCCACATTTTGCGATATTCTGGATTATTCGGGTGCGACCAACTT
>JAWXTS010000062.1:0-9958 GCA_044433305.1 Rikenellaceae bacterium
GTACCACTACTCATACATGGTAAAAGAAAGTGATTGTATAGGTTGCACAAGTTGTGGTGTTGTGTGTCCCGACAGTTGTATTACTGTTTATAAAATTACAGACGATGGCGACAAATAGTGAAGTGAAATTAATGAAGGGTAATGAGGTTGTGGCTCACGCAGCTATTCATTGCGGTTGCGATGGCTATTTTGGCTACCCTATCACGCCTCAAACAGAAATCATAGAAACTCTGACTGAGCTAAAACCGTGGGAGACAACAGGCATGGTTGTGCTTCAGGCAGAGAGTGAGACATCATCCATAAATATGCTTTATGGTGGTGCAGCTACGGGCAAGAAGGTTATGACATCTTCTTCAAGCCCGGGTATCAGTCTTATGAGTGAGGGATTGAGCTATATTGCAGCTACCGAGTTGCCTTGCTTGGTTGTTAACGTTGTTCGTGGAGGTCCCGGTTTGGGCACTATCCAGCCTGCGCAATCTGATTATTTTCAGAATGTTAAGGGTGGTGGACATGGTGACTACCACCTTATAGTCTTGGCTCCAAACTCTGTTCAGGAGATGTATGACTTTGTATTCACGGGCTTCGACTTGGCGTTTAAGTATCGCAATCCAGTTATGATTCTCTCTGACGGTGTTATCGGTCAGATGATGGAGAAGGTCGTTTTGCATGGTGGTCAAGAGCGTTTCTCAGATGATTTTATCAAGGAGAATTTTGACGATTGGGCTATCACTGGCAAGAAAGGCAGAACACGTAACATAGCAACATCGGTTGAGCTAGACCCTAAAGTTCAGGAGCAGTTTAACTTTAAGTTGCAGGCGAAATATGCCGAGATTGAGGCCAATGAGGTTAAGTGCGAGAAGACGCAGTGCGATGATGCAGAGTATTTGCTTGTTGCTTATGGTTCTTCGTCTCGTATTTGTGCAAAGGCTGTACAAATTGCTCGTGCAGAAGGAATTAAGGTTGGTCTTTTCCGCCCTGTTACTCTATATCCATTCCCTAAAAACGAAATGTTAGAGCTTTCAAATCAGGTGAAAGGCATCTTGTCTGTTGAGATGAGTGCTGGACAGATGATAGAAGATATTAAGCTTGCTGTCGAGTGCAAGGTGCCAGTTGCTCACTATGGACGTATGGGTGGCATGGTGTATTCGCCAAACGAGATAGTCGATGAATTGAAAAAGCTAATGGTAAAATAATAAGGTTATGGAACAGAAAAAAATAGCATATAGCAAACCTCGCCTTATTACAGATAATGCGATGCACTACTGCCCTGGTTGTAGCCATGGCGTGATACATAAGCTTGTGGCTGAGGTGATTGACGAGCTTGGGCTAGAGGAAAAATCGATAGGTATTAGCCCTGTTGGTTGCTCGGTTTTTGCTTACAATTATATTGATATTGATTGGATTGAGGCGGCTCATGGTCGTGCTGGAGCTATCGCAACAGCGGTCAAGAGGCTTAATCCAGACAAGATGGTATTTACATATCAGGGTGATGGAGACCTTGCTGCCATAGGTACAGCCGAAACCATACACGCTTGCAATAGAGGTGAAAATATTGTTTTCATCTTTGTCAACAATGCAATTTATGGTATGACGGGCGGTCAGATGGCCCCTACAACATTGCTTGATATGAAGACTTCAACAACGCCTTTTGGTCGCGATGCAGCCCTTCATGGCTATCCATTTAAGATTGCAGATATGTTGACACATCTGGATGGTATGGCTTACATCACTCGTCAGAGTGTGCACAAGGCGGCTGCAATTCGCTCTGCCAAACGTGCGCTGAAGAAGGCTTTTGAATACTCTATGCAGGGTCGTGGCACCTCTATGGTTGAGTTTGTATCTGCCTGTCCTTCAGGATGGAAGATGACTCCTGTGCAGTCAAATCAATGGATGGAAGAAAACATGTTTCCCGTTTATCCAATGGGCGACCTTAAAGATGTAGCTGAGAAATGAATGAAGAAATAATTATAGCAGGCTTCGGAGGTCAGGGAGTACTTTCGATGGGTAAGATTCTTGCTTATGCAGGAGTTATTGAGGGCAAGGAAGTTAGTTGGATGCCCTCTTATGGTCCCGAGATGCGTGGTGGTACGGCTAATGTTACTGTTATTATCAGTGATGATCCTGTCAGCTCGCCTATTCTGCATGAGTTTGACACGGCGATAATTCTTAATCAACAGAGCTTGATTAAGTTTGAGTCTGCTGTTAAGGTTGGCGGCGTTCTGATTTATGACCCTAATGGTATCACTACCCCACCTACACGTACTGATATTAATATTTATAGTATCGAGGCGGCTGACGAGTCTTTGAAGTTGGGCAACTCGCGTGTGTTCAACACCATGATACTTGGAGGATATATCAAAGTTAAACCTATACTTAGCAACGACAGTATTCATACTGCACTTAAGAAGTCGTTGCCTGAGCGTTTGCACAAATTGCTTGACATAAATATGAAGGCAGTTGCTCACGGAGGCAATGTAATCACTAAACAGTAAGTTTTAGATATCTACTAAAAAGGCTCGACAGTTTGTCGAGCCTTTTTTTATAATATTTCTATTTTTTCGTTGCCTTCGCACTTAAATCCAAGCAGAAACTCTTTGGTTCTAAGGCGTTTCTTGCCTGCTACTTGAAGTTCTTCTATAATTAAAAAACCATCATTGCAAGCAATCTTAATCTCTGTACGCATATTTGTTAGCAGCGTGCCACAAACAAAGTCATTTGCATGAGGGTTGACTTCCATTTTCACAGAATATAATTTTACATTTATATTCTCCCCTCTAGCTGCAAGAGGTAGCTGGCTCGATGCAGCAGGATAAGGTGAAAGTCCTCGCACAAAGTTGTACACCTTGCTTACGTCTTGATTCCAGTTTATGACGCAGTCCTCGCGAAAAATCTTTGGTGCAGGACAAGCCCCTTCCTCAGATTGCACATGGCGTGTTGCCCTACCCTCGGCCAGAGCATCAACAGTCTCTGTTATCAGATCGGCACCTACATACATCAATTTCTCGTATAGCGTACCTATGGTGTCTTCGTGCAGAATCTCTACCTCGCGTTGAAACAACATGTCGCCCTCGTCAATATTGTGGTTGAGCATAAAAGTGGTTACTCCCGTTTTGGTTTCGCCATTAATAATCGCCCAATTTATAGGGGCAGCACCACGATACTTAGGAAGTAGCGAAGCGTGCAGGTTGAAGGTGCCCAACTTAGGCATTGCCCATACAACTTCTGGCAACATTCTGAATGCCACAACAACAAATAGGTCAGCATTAAGAGTCTCTAGCTCAGATATAAACGCTTCATCTCTAAGTTTTTCGGGCTGCAAGACAGGTATGCCAACGCTAGTTGCAAACTGCTTGACATCGCTCTGATGAACCTTGAGTCCACGGCCCGCAGGCTTATCAGGCACGGTGACAGCAGCAACCACATTATAGCCCTTGCTGTGCATATCGCGCAGGGAGTGGGCTGCAAATTCGGGCGTACCCATGAAGACAATTCTTAAATCGCGACCACTCATATACTAGTGTTTTTTGATGCCCAAAGAATGACCCATAATGGTTTCTTTAGTCTCTAAGTATTTGAAATTAAACTTATTAGGTTCAATGACTATCGGTAGGTTTTCAACTATTCTGATTCCGTAGCCCTCCAATCCAGCTCGCTTTGTAGGGTTGTTGCTCAATAGGCGCATCTTGGTTATTCCAAGTTCACGTACTATAGATGCTCCAACGCCGTAGTCGCGCTCGTCTGGGGCGAAGCCAAGTCTAACGTTAGCCTCGACAGTGTCAAGGCCTTCCTCTTGAAGTTTGTATGCCTTGATTTTGTTGAACAAACCTATACCGCGGCCTTCTTGGTTAAGGTATACGATAGCTCCCTTGCCTTCTTTTTCAATAAGCTTCATGGACTCGTGCAACTGGTTGCCGCAGTCACAACGGCAAGAACCGAAGATGTCGCCCGTGATACATGATGAATGTACGCGAACCATAACGGCTTCATCCTCTTGCCATTCGCCCTTGATTAAGGCTATGTGCTCGATGCCATTACTCTTCTGGCGGAAAGATACAGCCTTGAAGTTACCCCATTCGGTTGGCATCTCCACTGTCTCACCACGCTCGATAATAGACTCAGTTTTAAGTCTATACGAAATCAAATCGGCAATAGACATTATCTTAAGGTCAAACTCTTTGGCTATCTCCATAAGCTCTGGTAGGCGCGCCATGGTTCCATCCTCGTTCATGATTTCAACAAGGGCACCACCAGGCGTAAGCCCTGCTAGTCTTGCAAGATCAACAACAGCCTCTGTGTGGCCTGGGCGGCGCAACACTCCGCGATCCTTAGCTTTTAGAGGGAAGATGTGACCTGGACGACCAAGCTCAGATGGTTTGGTCTGTGGGTCTACAAGTGCCTTGATTGTTTTTGCACGGTCGGCAACAGAAATTCCTGTGGTGCAACCCTGAGTAAGCAAGTCAACAGAAACAGTAAAAGGCGTCTCGTGCAATGATGTGTTGTCGCTAACCATCATATTGAGTTCTAGTTCCTTACAGCGGCTCTCAGGTATTGGAGCACATATAAGTCCACGGCCATAACGAGCCATGAAGTTAACTATTTCAGGGGTTATCTTATCACCAGCGACAATAAAGTCACCTTCGTTTTCTCTGTCTTCGTCATCGACAACAATAACAACTTTTCCTTCGCGGATGTCGTCAATTACTTCTTCAATACTGTTCAGCATGTCGTTTATTTTTTGTTTGTTTTTAATACTGCTTTGATATTTGTTGCCCAGCCTGCCAAGCGTTTATACTGGCTGTAGTACCAGTCTGAGTTGAGCAGGTTAGAGTCGTTTGTTGCTTTATATGTTAGGTAGATGGCTATGGGCAGCAGTATGAATGTTGAAATCCACATGCCGCTATAACTTTCCCAAGTGCCTTCTCTGGCCATTTTTTCGCCCGTGATACTTACTATATAGTAGACAACAAAGAAAAGTACGGATACCACGATAGGTGTTCCTAGGCCTCCCTTGCGGATGATTGCGCCCAGCGGTGCTCCGATAAGGAAGAATATCATAACTGCCACTGGCATAGATAGTTTACGGTGCCACTCGACCTTAAACTGGTAGAGCCTCGCTACCGTATCCTTTGATATGCGCTCGTCGAAAGAATATGAGTTCTTAGATGAGCGGGCTTTATTTAGGGCCGTTCCGTATATGCCTCTTAAGTCGAGTGTCGATAAGCCCTGCATAGAGTCGACGGCAGAAACTTCAGTATCAAACTTTGTTATGGCCACAGTGTCTTGAGCCAGCAGTGGCATATAAGTAAATAACGAAGTGCGAAGCAGCGGCTCATAAGATACAGACAGCGACTGGTTGTTGATTCTCTCCAAAGAGTCTATGCCGTGAGATAGTTCTTTGATGTTCTTAGACTGTGACGATGAGCCGAACATTGAGGCATCGCTACGCTGGAAGTCGAATCCTTCGAGAGGTATCACACCGCGCTGAACATTGAATTTATGATAGCGGAGGATGTTTTCCTTAGCCCATTTATAGCTGCGTGTTTCTTCGTAAGTTTCACCAGAATAGAGTGTTACAAGCAAGAATCGCTTATCTTCAGACAAGTTTATATATCCCGAATCAGCCACCGTTGTGGTCATGTCGCCATTGGCTTTTCTATTGTCGTATATCAATACATCTGTAAGAAGTCGTGTTTGAGGGTCTTGTCTACCCACACGTATGCTCATGTTTTCTATACCATTAAAGAATATGCCGTCCTGAAACTCCATGGTCTGTTTCTGCTGACGTATATCATATAGTATAGAGTATATCTTCTGGGTGGCGTAAGGCACTAGGTTGTTGGCCACAAAGAAGCTCGATATAGAAATTATAAGGACAACAAAGAAAACGGGTTTCATGATTTTTGGTAGCGAGATGCCCGCCGATTTCAGAGCCAGAAGTTCATAATTCTCACCCAAGTTACCCATGGTCATGATTGATGC
This sequence comes from Rikenellaceae bacterium, assembly GCA_044433305.1. Taxonomy (GTDB): domain Bacteria; phylum Bacteroidota; class Bacteroidia; order Bacteroidales; family Rikenellaceae; genus JAWXTS01. Next base: position 5,980 of record JAWXTS010000062.1, read on the forward strand.
CAGCAGAGTGGCTAGCGGTAGTCCCATAGGGATTAGTGTTGCCGCCGCGTACATCAGCAGCTCACATATAACGCCCATAGTAAGTCCCTTGCCCACAAGTTCGTCTATGTATCGCCACATAAACTGCATGACCAAGATGAACATGACAATAAAGAATGTCATAATCATGGGGCCTAGGTAAGATTTAAGTATCAGCTTATGTACGGTTTTCATAATGTCTTTTTGTTTCCACTGCAAAGATAGCAGATTTTGTGGATATATCATTACTCGTGCCATTATATATTAGTGGTGATTGACCGTAGGAAATGTTAGATATTGGCAAATGTGGCCTAAATGAGCTATAATCTCAAATTAATACTTATCTTTGTAGTCAATTTTTCAGTAATTAAAATGGGACAAAAAGTCTGCTTTCATACTTTGGGCTGCAAGCTCAATTTTTCAGAAACATCGACTCTGGCGCGCGAGTTTTGCGATGGAGGATTCGAGAGGGTCGCTCCTAGCCAAGAGGCTAATATACATGTTATAAACAGCTGTTCTGTGACAGAGACGGCTAACAAGAAATGCCGTAATCTAATACACAAGATTGCACGTAATCAACCCGATGCAATAATCGCTGTCACAGGCTGTTATGCCCAGCTCAAGCCGTCTGAGATAGCCGAGATAGAGGGTGTTGATATAGTTATGGGTAATGGAGATAAGGGGTCGCTCTATTCTCAGGTTGCTGATTTGATTTCTCAAGGCAAAGGCTCTGAGCATATCTGCAAGAATAGTGAGCTGACTAACTTCTTTGCGGCGTTCTCGTCGGCTGACAGAACGCGCTCTTTTCTTAAAGTGCAGGACGGATGCAACTACCATTGTAGTTACTGTACCATACCTCTTGCTAGAGGTAATAGCCGTAATATACCTATAAATGAGATTGTTGCGCAGGCCAAAAAGATTGCTTCTTTGGGTCAAAAAGAGATAGTGCTGACGGGAATCAACACTGGTGATTTCGGGCGTTCGACAGGCGAAACCTTCTTTGAGCTTATAGAGCAACTAGATAAAGTCGAGGGCATAGAACGTTATAGAATATCATCCATAGAGCCAAATCTATTGAGCGATGAGATTATAGATTTCTGTGCAAAATCGAGCAAGTTTCAGCCCCATTTTCATATTCCTATCCAAAGTGGCTGCGATAGGATACTAGCTTTGATGCGCCGTCGTTATGATACTAGTGTTTTTGCCGATCGTATCAGCAAGTTACGTGCAGCTATCCCCGATGTGTTTATCGGTATAGATGTTATTGTTGGTTTCCCTTCGGAGACAGACGATGATTTTCAGCAAACCTATGACTTTTTATCCGAGCTAGAGCCTAGCTTCTTGCATGTGTTCCCTTACTCTGTAAGGCCCAACACACCCGCCTCAAATATGGAAGGCAAGGTTAGTAAAGCCAAGGTAGACCAAAGGGTTAAGTGTCTTACGCAACTATCTGATGCACTACATGATAAGTTCTTATCGCGTTATGAGAATACGCAACAATATGTGCTCTTTGAAAGCAGAAGTAAAGACAATATGATGTTTGGATATACGGGCAATTATATCAAGGTTCATACAGAGTATAATCGCGATATGGTGGGTCGAATCATCAAGGTTAAACTACTTGGCGATGGAACCAAAGACGAGCTTAAAGCTCAGTTTGTTGACGAAAATATTTAATATAAAATTATAAATGCTAAAACATATTTTTTATCTTTGTAGGTAGCAAATTTGATGTTATGGGTATTAAACTAAAAATAACGATAGGATTTATGAGTCTGGCAGCCCTGCTGCTGTTCTCTGGTGTCATCTCCTATTTTGAACTCACGAGCCTAAGTAGCACTACCAGCCAGCTGCTGGACAATAGCTCTCGTAATATTGAGTTCTCGAAGAAGATGCTTGATGCTGTCCAGAACCAAAACACCGCTTTGCTGCATATAGAAGTGCTTGGACAAGATGAGTACGACTCATTGCTGATAGCCTCGGGTGCTGATTTTAATGCCGCCATAGAACAAACAAAGTTCTATGTGCAGGATTTGGCAGGTCTGGATTCTATATTTGTTGCACGACGAAACTACAATAAAGTAATACTAGACCATTTTAACGATACGCTTACTCGTGAGCAGCGCATAGAGTGGTTTGTAAAAACATATAAGACCAATTACTATGAGCTTACCTCGGCCATTAAAAACTTTATGATTAGCTCGCAGCAAGAGCTAGAGTTGCAAACACTGAACCTTAAAGATAATGCCTACCGCGCTGTTATGCCAGGCATATTGGCACTGGTCATAGGTATAATATTGATACTTATATTTTATTATTTTATAGACCTTTATTATGTTGCTCCTATATTGAAGATTTCCAAGGGATTAACAGGTTTTATTAATCTGAATATACCGTTCAATGTAAACATAGAAGGGCGCGATGAGATAGTTAAACTAAAAGATTATATAGAGCAGCTTACCTTATTGATTAAGAATAAGAAAAGCAGCTAGAATAACATTAATACTACACCCACCCATACGTTCGGGTAATATTGCTATACTACTAACAACGTAAACGACTTTTTGATGAAGCTAAGAAAATATATCAGCACCGCTATTGTGCTTACTGCAATGTCTCTTATTGCATTTTCGTCACCTCTGACGAGCGTTACTGCTCGTGTGTCGGGGCTAGAGACTGACTCTGTGTATATGGCTCTTCTGGAGCAAGAGCAGGTCTTGAAAACTCAAGAGGACTCTATACAGAGTTTGATTTCCAATATCAGAGCCAACTTCGCAAATACATCTGAGGAGCAACGACAAACACTTAGTCGTGAGATACTTGAGTCTGAGAACGCGCTTTTTGAGGTGCGTAATCAAACGGGCATCGTGAGCAGTAAAATTAATGACATTGAGCAAACGTACATCATTAATAACTTGAATAAATCTAATGGCTCGTCGCAAACATCTGTAAGTACAAGCAATTCTCAGGTTTATGCTAGCAGCAATTCTGACTTGTATGCCAATCAGTTCTTTAAGGATAATCTTTCGGGGGACGACCTTGCGACCTTGCTTAGTACAAGGGAGTATGAATCGCAGGTTGCTAAGCTGGAGGCCAACTATTTAGATAATTACAAGACTCTCTCGTTGCTAAAATCTAACTATGCAGCATGTGACAACCAGTATACGGCAGACACCATTATGCAGATGTTTGCTACGGTTGAAAACCTGAATCTTGTTATCGAGGATTCATTGAATACTGCCATGGGCTATGTATTTGATAATAAGCTATATGCACTCACTTACCTCTACGATAAGACTAACAACGAGGCAATGTTTAATAGCCTTCAAAGTGAGCTTGAGCAGATGCATATAGACATGGATGCTCGCCCTAGCGGGTCGGTCTCAGAGGTTATATATAATCTGCCTGTCCAACGTCGTTTTTTGTGTGACCAGGAAATAGCTCTTGCAAACAAACTTAAAGCATCGAATGCAGCTGACTCACTTAAGCTATTGAAAGCAAAGCTATTGACCCAGAACTACGACATGCCTGATGTGGCTATTGAAGATAGGATATTTATCAAATATGACTCTATCGTTGTTGTGAAAACGCAGATTTATAATGCTAGCAACCCTATCCCAACCATGGAGCATTATAGACGAGGTACGGTATACCGTATATCTGTCGGCGGCTTTACCAAGGCTCAGCCAGCATCTGTATTCCGTTATACTGCACCTGTTTACTGTGATGTGGCAGACTCAAAATACAACTATTATATAGGAGGATTTGCAACACTAGAAGAGGCTGAGGCGGCACAAGCACAGCTTAAGCAGATAGGCTTTAGACGTCCCGAAGTTGTGGTTTGGGTTGACGACGTATTCGAGAATCTTGCCGATGGAGCAAGCTCTACTTCTGTTTCCACCTCTGCTGCAACCAGCTCGGCCAAGGTGAGCACATCATCTACAAGCAAGATCGGAGAGCC
>JAWXTS010000063.1:0-9765 GCA_044433305.1 Rikenellaceae bacterium
ACCTTATCGGATATGACCCAAAGGGCGAAGTTATCTACTATGAATCTGTGGACAATTCGCCAACACAACGCGCCGTATATAGCATAAACAAAAAAGGCAAGAAGCAGAAACTATCCACAGGCACGGGCACTAACAGCGTTCGATTCAGCAGCAACTTTGCCTACTACACGTCTTATTTCAACAGCGCGACAGAGCCTATGAACATCGCTGTTATAGATACCAAGAGTGGCAAGAATCTACGCACGCTGGTTGACAACAAGCAACTTATAGACTCTCTATCAGAATATCGTTTCAGCCACAAGGAGTTCTTTACCGTTAAGACCAAGTCAAACCAGACGCTCAACGCATGGATGGTGAAGCCTGCCGACTTTGACTCTACCAAGAGCTACCCTATGCTGATGATACAATACAGCGGACCAAACTCACAGATGGCCACAGACAGCTTCTCGATAGGCTGGGAACAGTACCTAGCAACACAGGGCATAATAACAGTCTGCGTGGATGGTCGTGGCACGGCCGCTCGTGGTGAGGAGTTTCGCAAGTGCACCTACCTGCAAATGGGAATACTAGAGTCTCAGGACCAGATTGAGGCTGCACAGGCACTCTCAGAGCTATCTTACATAGATGCTAATCGCATGGCAATCTGGGGATGGAGCTTTGGCGGATACAACACCCTGCTGGCCTTGAGCCGTGGCGAGGGAACCTTCAAGCTAGGCATAGCCGTGGCTCCTGTCACCGACTGGCGTTACTATGATTCGGCCTACACCGAACGCTTTATGCGCACAAACAACGAGAACAAAGATGGCTATGACATAAGCTCGCCAACAATGTTGGTAGACAACCTTAAGGGCAAACTGCTGCTTATACATGGCACTGCCGACGACAATGTACACTTCAAACAATCCATGGACTATGCCGAGAAACTGGTGCAGGCGGGCAAGCAGTTTGATATGTTCATCTATCGCGACCGCAACCACAGCATATACGGAGGTAACACTCGAATGCATCTCTACACGAAGATGGCAAATTACCTCAAAGAAAATCTATAACAAAAGATAAGGACCTATCGCACTTACGATAGGTCCTTATCTTTTATATAAAAAATCCAGCTACTACAATACCTCAGCTGTTTTTTTGATTTTCTTGAATCCCTTTATGATTTTCGTGTTGTTTGTTTTGCTTGGGTCAAAGCTAACAATAACGTGTCTTTTTGCAAGAAGAACCTCAACGTCCTTAACACCAGTAATGTAAGGAATATTGTCCATAACTGTCTTAACACAAGCATCACAGTCAATATCCACAACAAATGTTGTTTTCTCGACTACATCTTTAGCAACCTCTGTCTTTTCTGTTTTCTCGCTCTTTTTTGTTTTATCAGATACCTGACCGTTTGTAGCAGCAGCAGTATAGATGCTCATTGCTGCAATAATTGCAAAACTTAAAATCTTTTTCATAATCATTTATTTATTAATGTTAGTACAAATTAAAACGTAATCCTATGTAGAACTTGCGACCTGACAATGGACCCCACACAACCGACGAGTTGAAATCAGAAGAAAATGGGTTGTCTGCACTTATAATCGGGTTCTCTTGAATGTAACCTGCAATATTCTCACACCCTCCATAAAGTTCCCAGCTACCTATCCTGCGTGCTATATTAGCAAAAAACACAGGGTATGATGGCGACTCCCCAGCCGAGGTAAGACCACCGTCTTGAGAAGGCAACCTACTAGGGCCATTAAGTTGAGCCGTAACATCAAATACCCAACGACTAAGGTGGGACGAATATTGTAAGTTAACAAGGGTTTTATAGCGACTAACCAGCGGTCTCTCAACCTGATAGCTCGAACCATCGGCACGGTTAAGAGTAATCTGACTGTCGGTATAGCGGTAGGTTGCAAAGATGTCGAACCTTGCCGATGGCTTCCACGTGAAGTCTACTTGGTAGGTGTCTGTGGTCGAAGGCTTGTCCGTGTTATAGATGTGTATGCTCTGAGCATCCATCTCTTGATCCACAACCACTTGGTTAGAAAACTCTGTACGGAAATAGTCAACGCTAAGAGTGGCGTCCCCAGCCTTGAGGATTCTGAACTGCTGAGTGAAGCTACCACCATAGGTCAGGGCGTTCTCTATACGGTCAAAATCTGTGGATGTTCCATTGTCAAAGACAATCTCTCGTCCTGTGGCCAACAGCCCAATATTATCGGTTATGACATTAGAAGTGCGGTGTCCAACGCCCACAGACCCTCTGATTGTTGAAGAGGGAGTAATGCTCCACCTCAGCTGACCACGAGGCGTGGTAAGATAGCGGTCGTAGTACTGGTTGTAGTCACCCCTAAGTCCTGCCACAACAGAAAATTTCTCGCCATATTTATACGTGTATTCTAGGTATGCTCCCATCTCGTTCTCCTCACGCGAGAGGTCATAGTACTCGCTAGAGCTGAGCCAAGGAGTGTTGTTATTAAGCTCTTCGGTGAAGTTTTGGAGCTGTGCCGATAAACCAAAGACAAATGATGATCGAGCATTGAAGTAATGATTATACATGGCATTGGCAGAAAGAGAGTTTTCCTTGCCATAGTAGTCATTAAGGCCAAAGTAGGCATCCTCGCTAAAGTAGTCCATGTCGACAACCACAGCCACATTAGAACGAAGCTCACTCTGGGTCTCGCTATCATATACTGCGCGCGACAATGGCATGCCAAATTTGATATAGCCATTAGCCTCCCTATTATTTATCTGCGAGCCATAGATTCCCGAAGTCCACATATCCTCGCGCATAGACTCCTCGTAGTCTACATCGCCACCAAGGCGGCTGTCCTGCAACAGCTTGACACCCCAACGAAGCTGCAACCCATTAGGGGCAAGGTAGCTCCAGCGATTAGCCACAGTATATAGCTGCGAAGATGGCATATCTCTGAAGCCATCGCCATTATGGTCGGCCTCAACTACATCAGTATCTGCCGAGCCATGAAACAAGAATATCGTAGATAGGCTCTTTGATTTATTTACTGGCAGTGCCGTGGATAGGTTAACCTCAGGTTTCAGCTCACTATTCAAGAATAGGTTTACAAACAATCGCTCTACATCCGTAGGCTTACGATGCTCCAGATTTATCTGACCCGTAACTGCCTCGTGACCTGCCGTAACAGATGATATACCTTTAGAAACCTGAATTGAATTGAGCCACATACCCGGGGTGTAGCTCAGGCCGTAAGGCGCACTCAACCCTCGCATTATGCCCCTGTTCTCGTCCAGCATCTGAGTGTATGTTCCTGCCAAGCCCAGCATCTTGATTTGGCGTGCTCCCGATATGGCGTCGCTATAACCTACGGTCACCGAGGCCGAGTTCTCGAAACTCTCGGCCAGATTGCAACACGCCATCTTGCACAAGCCTGCAAAAGAAATCAGCTCAGTCTTTTCTATGGCAGAGTACATTATAGAATTACCTCCCATGGTGCTGTGAACCTCGACACTCTGAACCTCGATAGACGAATTATCTAGTGCTACATCCAAGTTAGAGAGGCCCTGCTCAACAGTAATGGTGTCATTCTCAAAACCTATATACGAGATGATTAGTCGAGGGTAGTCCTTAACACGATACAGAGTATAGAATCCCTCTGCATCTGTGGTTGTTCCAACCGTTGTGCCCTCCCACCAGAGTGTAGCCCCTAGTAGCTTTTCGCCACTAGAATCACTAACAACCCCGCTAAGTGTTTGCGCACACAAGCTGGCCATTGTCGACAGAAGTATTGCCGACAGCATGATATATTTTTTCATGTATTTTCTGTATTTATCATAAAATAATTTAGACACAACACATAGCTCTATCCAAAAACAGATAGAGAAATGCAAGTCATGTTTGCGGTATTAATTACGATAAAACAGGGGGTGCCCTAAGAGATTGGGACGATATAAGATATTGGTCTTTAAGAATCTCTTGCTTTATATGAGCATAAGTATCCTGCTCTGGCAGAGGCTCAAAGCCATCTATGGCAGACATGTTCAGAACAACAAAGATGTCTAATCCAAAGTTTATTTTTTCTGATATTGGTGATTTATGTGCCTTATCCACTAGGACAGACACATCTGGCATAGGCATCTCGCGGCAGCAATCGCCACAGCTTGCACCTTTGGTGTGCTCATGAATCAGGGCTTCTTGGCCATCGTCACACCCGTTATTGCAACAGTGATAATGTACATCACAATTCTCAATCTTCTCACAATAACAATCAATAAATGCAGCCGCACTCCACATACCTATCGACACCATAAAGAGTGTCAAAAGGACCAGAGAGAGATATTTACGCATTTTTGTCATTATTACAGAAGACTTTTATTTCTACAAAGGTAGCATTTATTTATGTGAACAGCAATCGTGATTATTATTTTTTATGTGCGAGTGTGAGCAGCAGCTATGATTTTCTTGGTTACTAACCTCTGCATGTGTATAAGAGGTAGCGTTAACTCCCTGTGAATATGTATGAGAGCAGCAGCCGTGATGATTACCCTTATTGCGATATTTGGCAATCATAGAGCTTGTGAACAAGCCCACAAAAAGCAGGCTCGACAACAGCTGCCACCATATCAGCTCTAGACCCTCGTGCGAGTGGTCATGAGCGTGGTCATGAGCGTGAGCAGCACCAGAACCTATGCCACTAAACCACTGGGCTGGCATAACAAAGTCGATAACAAATGCACAAGCTATGGCACCAACGATTATCGCAGCCAGATATATGATTGTCTTGCGCACACCTATCTCCCTACGAAGAATTATGAGCGAGGCGATATTCGTTGCTGGACCTGCCATAAGAAGCACAAAGGCTGCACCGGGAGACACGCCCTTCATGATTAGCGACAGAGCAATAGGAACCGAACCCGTAGCACATATATACATGGGGGCCGAGATAATCAGAATAAGCAGTATATTAAGGAAATAATAGTCTTTGAACATGGCGAATGCCGAGTCAGGGATAAAGGCCGTGATAGCCGCGGCAACCATAAGCCCTATGACCAACCACTTGCCAAAGTCCTGCATCATATCCACATAGCCATAACGTAGTGCCGCCACAAAGCGATTCTTTGCCTTGCCTCCATGCAAATGGTCGTGACCACAATGGCAATGCACATCATGGGCACCTTCTTTAGATGATGCTATGTTGTCCTTGCCTAGTTTATCGACAAAGACTCCGCTGAATATAGCCACCACAAAAGAAGCTATGGGACGAATAATAGCAAAAGGCAAACCCAAGAGCGAGTAAGTGGCGAGAATAGAATCTATGCCTGTCTGCGGAGTGCCCACAAGAAAGGCCACCGTAGCACCGTCTGAAGCTCCCTCTTTCTTCAATGAAACAGCCGTGGGGATAACGCCACACGAGCACAAAGGAAGAGGCACGCCCAAGATTGCAGCACCCACAACGGAGGCAAAGCCCTTGCGATGAAGGAACCTAGAATACAGTGTTTTTGGAACATAGATGTGGAGTAGTCCAGATATCAGAAAGCCCAGAATAAGATAGGGCGACATTTCATTAAGTATCGCTATAAGCTCGTAGAGGTAGTGCATTGTTAAGATGTTTAAGTCCTGCAAAGGTACTCAGTATAGATATTAAAAACAATTACTACTTGTAGGTATAATCAAAACAGAACAAAATAAAGCCCTACTCGAGCTATTTAAGCGTAGATTCTCGAATTTGAATCTTAGCATCAAGCACTATGGAACGTACAGGGGACTCAAAATTACTAATACGCTCGAGTATCAACTTGGCAGCCTCGACGCCCATCTGATGCAAAGGCGGCTCCACGGTGGTTAGCTGAGGAGTAACCAAGGTCGAAAGAATAGTGCCAGAGAAGCTGGCCACAGCGACCTTATCTGGCACAGCAACGCCATTCTCGCGTAATTTGTTCATTGCACCAATGGCCAGAGTATCCGTAAAAGCGAAGATAGCATCAAACTCAACACCATCTTGCACTAGCTTCTGAGCTACCGCAGCACCATCCTCAAAGCCCAAGCCCGTCTGGATAATCATGTCCTTAGAGACCTCAAGATTAAATTTGTGCATAGCATCACGATAACCGCGTAGCCTCTCATGCGAATTATAGACAGCATCGGGACCTTGGATATGAACTATACGCTTGCGGCCAGAGCGAACAAGGTGCTCTATCAAAAAGAATGTCTTATAGTAGTCGTCGACGATAACCTGCGACACCTGCATAGAATGAGGTATCCTATCAAAGAAGACCAGAGGCATACCTGCCTTCTGCAAGCGCAAGTACTCGTCGATATTCTGGGTATGGTCACTCAAACACACTATCATACCATCAACCATAAATCGCTCCATCATAGCTATATTGTCTCTCTCATTTTGCCATGATTCGTGCGACTCGGCAATAATAACCTTAATACCTAGAGGATGGACAACCTGCTGGATACCTCCTATAACCTGCGAGGCAAAGGGAGTTATCATCTCTGGAGCTATGACGCCTATGGTGTTGGTACGTCCAGACTTAAGGTTCTTGGCCACAGGGTTGGGACTATAACCTAGAGTCTGGGCAGCCTCAAGCACCTTTTCTCTGGTCTCAGCTCTTATGTTCTTATCATTTGTAAGGGCACGCGAAACAGTAGACACAGAAATAGCAAGGTAATTGGCTATATCTTTGATGGTAATACGCTTCATAGGTAATCTTTTAGATTCTATACAAAATTAATGATTTTTTTGATATTTCATAATCTCTGCAAACGTTTGCAGATTTTGGGAACGTTCCCGCAAACGTTCTCAGTAAATTTATTGTAAATTTATTAGGCAACCCATCGTTAGAGATATACCTTTGAGTAACCTTAAAAACCAAAAACTATGAAAACTAATCTATTTAACTATTCAAGAAAAAGCATAACTGCTTCTATCCTACATTTTGGCGTTGGCAACTTTCACCGTGCACATCTTCAATGCTACACCAATCAACTACTGGAGTCTGCCGACCAAGCACAATGGGGCATCTGTGGGGCAATGATAATGCCTCAGGATGAGAAATTGTACCATACACTAAAAGGTCAAGATGGCGTTTATTCACTGACCGTATGTGGACGTGATGGCAACAACGAGGTTTACCAAATCGGCTCTCTAGTAGAACTTCTTTGGAATGGCCAAGACTCAGAAGCTATAATCAATAAGGTTGCCGACCCAGCAATCAAAATCATCACCCTTACCATTACCGAGGGTGGATACAACACAGACAAGAGTACAGGCGAGTTTATCTTCGACAACCACGCCATACAACATGATTTGAACGAGCCACAAAATCCATCAACAATATTTGGATACCTTGCCGAGGGACTACGTCGCCGTATGAATACTTGTGCTGCTCCTATAACTATACTATCTTGCGACAACCTTCAGCACAATGGCGACACTTGCAAGAGAGTATTCTCTTCGTTCTTTGCAAAGCAAGACCCTCAGTTAGCTGCATGGGTAAAGGACAACGTTACCTTCCCTAACAGCATGGTAGATAGAATTACGCCTGCAACAACAGCTAACGACATAGAGCGCATAAACAAAACTTTGGACCAGTATGACGGAGCACCTGTCTATTGCGAAGATTATATACAATGGGTTGTAGAGGACAAGTTCATAGCAGGACGCCCAGCATGGGAACGTGTAGGAGTTGAGTTTACAGATGACGTAGACCCTTATGAGAACATGAAGCTCAGCTTGCTTAATGCCTCTCACACCTTGCTTAGCTATCCATCATTTGTTAGTGGATACCGCAAAGTAGACCAAGCCATGAAAGACGAGAACATCATTAAGTTCGTGAGCGACTTTATGGAGCTAGACGTTACGCCTTATGTCCCTGCTCCCAAAAACACGGACCTTGACCTATACAAAAAGACTCTAATAGAGCGTTTTGCAAACAGCGCGGTAAGCGACCAGATAGCACGCCTTTGTGGTGACGGAGCCTCAAAGTTCCCTGTATATGTTATGCCTGTGGTGGCCAAGATGATAAAAAATGGTGACTCTCTAACACGCATAGCCTACCTTATAGCAGCATACAGACACTATCTGAAATACCGCACTGACGACAATAAAGAGGGCTTTGATATCTTTGAGCCTTGGCTTACGGACACGGACATGAATCTCATCGAAAGCGACAACGCCCTAGAGTTCCTAAAAGCATCACCTTTTAGTAGTGTAGCACTTGCAGACCACAGTCCGTTTGTTTGTCTTTATCAGAAGATGGTGACAGAAATCGCCAACCAAGGTGCAATGCAAACTCTAATTTCCATAATCTCTTAAACTATGATATTATGGAAACAGATAAAAAATATGGATTAGCACCCTTTGCGTTACTTACCTTTATTTACTTTATCGTAGGTTTCCTGACCACTGTAAACGGACAATTTCAAGGACCGCTGAAAGTTGCCTTTTTATCAGATGTCACAACGCTTCGCAACACGCTGATAACTCTTATTCCTTTCTTTTTCTTTCTGGGCTACCTGCTAAACAGCTCGCTTGGAGGAGTGTGGATAAACAAGCACGGATACAAGAGCACACTTATCAGGGGCATGGTCTTTATGATTACAGCAATATTATTATATCTTGCTGCATCATATATGGCAACATCGTTTGCAGAACATGGACTATTCATTGGCTCAGATTACATACCTTATGGATACCTTGTATTTCTAGTAGGTTCGTTTGCCATGGGTACCTCGGCAGCCATATTGCAGGTGGTCATAAACCCTTATGTATCGTCCTATAAGCTGCCCAACACCCAAGCCATCCAACGAATGAGCATCGTGGGAGCCATAAACTCTTTTGGCACTACAATAGCACCATTCTTTGTTACGGGCGTAATGTTTGCTGGAGTGTCTATGGATAGTGTTGAGTCGGCTCAGCTGATAACTCCGTTTATAATCATGGCCGTGTTTATAATCATAATAACGCTTATAACACACAAGCTACGACTGCCAGATATAGAGGGCACCTTCAGCACTCAGAGCGACAAACATGAGCGCAGTATATGGAGCTTTAGACACCTAAGACTAGGCGTTATAGCCATCTTCTTCTATGTTGGAGCCGAGGTTGCCATAGGTGTAAATGTGAACCTGCACGCCATGGAGATGATAGAAAACGGAAGCCCTATATCGTTCTTTGGACGCAGTGGCATAATACTATGGGGACTGGATTTGGGTATCCCTGCCCTGCTGGCCACACTGTACTGGGGAGGACTAATGGTTGGTCGCACACTTTCAAGCTTTGCTCGCAAGATAACACCTCGCACTCAGCTTGTATCAACAGCTTGTGGTGCCATAATATTAACAATTATTGCTATCTTAGCAAACAACCTTTGGATACTGGTAGCAGTAGGACTGTGCCACTCTATTATGTGGGGTGCTATATTCACTCTATCTATCCAAGGACTCAAGACCTACACATCTAAGGCCTCAGGCGTATTTATGATGGGTGTGTTTGGAGGAGCCGTATTTCCATTTATTCAGGGCGGCATGGCCGACCTGCTAGGCTCATGGCAATGGACGTGGAGCATGGTCATTGTTTGCGAAGTCGTAATATTATATTACGCACTGTATGGCTCACGAATTAAAGAAAACGAATTAAATACAAGTTTATGAAAAAGTACATAGTAGGCCTAGGAGAAATTTTATGGGACGTGCTTCCCGAAGGTAAGAAAGTGGGTGGCGCACCTGGCAACTTTGCCTATCATGCCTCACAGTTCGGATTTAATGGTGCTGTGGTTAGAGATCGGAAGAGCCCC
>JAWXTS010000064.1:0-9578 GCA_044433305.1 Rikenellaceae bacterium
GCTCTAAGTGCTAGGGCCTCACCCTTGTACAATTTTGAGTACTCGAATCTATCCTCGCCATCTTCTTCGGCATGGTTGATGATGTTGTTGATGTGGTTAATGACAGTGTAGGCAGTGCTCCATATATAGTTACGCACGGCGCTAGCACTGTATAGGCTCCACTCGCCACCTGCCATGGCACTTAGAGTAGACTCGTCGGTAGCATTGATGCTTAGAGCCTCAGGCAACCAGTACAAGTAGCCACTGTATAGATAGTCCTCTGTGCCCATCTCGGCATAAATGCCATATAGTGCGTCTTCGTATCCTTCGGCAGACTCAAACATGTCGTTGTCGAATACTTCACCCTTTGGATTTACATCTAGAAAATCACTACAACCAACTAGATACATAGGTGCAAGCACACATAAAATATAGTGTATAAATTTTTTCATATGAGTAATTTTTAGAATGTAGGACGGAATATAAGGTTGACAGTACGGCAATATGGATATGAAGTACCTCTCTCATATTTTACAGTAGAGATGTAGCCTAGGTCGGTAGTGCCAACTCCTACACACAGTTTCTTGATACCAATGCGGTTTAGGAAGGCTGGCTGGAAGTCGTAAGTGAACTGTACACTTGAGAAATATAGTTCATTACGTTTCTCAACAAAACGCTCTGAGGTTATAGTCTCGTCGGTGCTGTTGATGGCCAAAAAGCGAACCAGATCACCAGGGCTTTTCCAACGGTCTGTGTAAGCACGAGCATCAACATTAACATAAGGATCTATATCCTCAACCTTGCTTTGTAGGGTAGTATTGTAGTAGTCGCCACCAAAAGTATATGATGTTGTAATACTTAGAGAGAAACCTTTGTAACGAATAGTGTTTAGAAGTGAACCGCTCAAGATAGGGTTAGTGTTACCTACAACAACTCTGTCGTCTGAGTCGTAAGTGTAAGTATAGTCACCGTTCTTCTTGATGAATATCTCCTGGCCTGTTGCTGGATCGATACCCGCTGAGCGTACAGCGTAGATGTCGAACTGAGAACCACCCTCGGTAAATAGAAGGTCTGGCATTGTTGAGTCGTCATCATCAGAAACATAAACATCCTTAAGTGCGTCAGAGATTTCTTTGATTTGGTCCATTACGTGACCACCAGTAAGTGTCATGCTCCAGAACAAGTTATCGTTATTGATGATTTGTCCAGAAACAGAGAAGTCGAAACCTTGGTTGATAATCTTACCGAAGTTGACATTCATTGATGTAACACCAACAGATGGAGGAAGCACGATAGGCATCAACAAATCGTTTGTGGTGTTCTTGTAGTAGTCAGCAGAGAAGTTCAAGCGGTTTTTGAACAAAGAAGCTGTAATACCGATATTGCTATCGAATTTCTTCTGCCATGATAGGTTAGGGTTACCCATTGTTATAGGCACAGCTCCGATACCTGAGTAGTAGATATAATCAGCATCGTATTCATAAACTGTTTTTGCTTGGTAGTAGCTGAATGAAACACTACCTGTGTAACCTGCACTATATCTAAGAGTCAAGCTGTTTATCCATGGCACATCTTTAATGAAATCCTCATTGTGCAAGTGCCATCCAATACCTGCGGCCCAGAATGGTGCAAAGCTGTTGTCTGAACCAAAGCGAGAAGAACCAGATGCTCTGTAAGAAAGGTCTGCGAAATACTTGTCGTGGTAGCTGATATTTGCATTAGCAAAGAAACCAACGCTTGTAGATAGGTTGTCGGTAGCCGAAGGGCTTCCACCCTCAGGGTAACCCATGGCAAAAGACAAGTCGTTAAGTTCGTCTTTCAAGAAACCTACGCCATAGCCAGTAGATGAGGTGCTGTGTGAGTAGCTCACATTGCTACCTGCGCTGAAGCGTACCATAGAACCTTTGTCGTCTAAGGTCTTACCATAGTTGGCAACGATGTTTCCGCTGTAACTATTGCTTGAGTTATCATAGAATCTATACTCTCCACGTTTAGAAACGTCTGTGTAGTTTAGATATTCGGCAGCATCTGGAGATGTGTAGCTATCAGCAGAGTTTGTGCCAAGCTTAACACTACCTTGACCAGTGATGAATAGGTCTTTGGTTAGGTTCCAACGCGCGCTCAAAGAGTTTGTTAGATTTTGAGAGCGTGACTCAGAGAAGCTAGATAGTGTAGCGTTGTACAGTGGGTTGTACATCTTATCTGAGCTTGTGTCGTAAGGGTTGAAATAGTAAGTTGTGATATAATCACCGTTCTCATCATAGATAGGCTCATAAGGGTTCAGCTGAGTGTAGTCAGAGAATGAACCATAAGGAGAATCTTCTGAGTCGGTAAGAGAGTAGTTTGTTTTGAAAGCTATTGTAAGCTTGTCTTGAATGTGGTAGTTGATACTAAAGCCCAGAGAGTATTTACGTCTGTTATCGTCTTTCATAACACCATAAGAATCTGTGAAGCTAGCAGTAGCACGGTAATCCAAATTCTCGCCACGAGCACTCAAAGCCAAAGAGTGAGTATGGCTGAATGGTACACGTAGAGGAGCTTTAATCCACTCTGTGTCTACACCCTTACGTACATTCTCTAGTTTGTAGTAGTAGGCACGTTCCATAGAACCGTCTGCATCATCATATAGGCCAGCAAGTCTTTCTAGCTCTAGCTTCTGTGAGGCACTGGTAAGGTTGAAAGACGATAGATCTGGAACACTGAACGATGGCACGAAGTTGTAAGTAAGCTGAGCCTTGTTGCCCTCTACTTTCTTACGCTCGATGACGATTACACCATTGGCACCTTGCTCACCATAAAGAATGGTTGCAGAAGCGTCTTTAAGCACGTCAACGCGCTCGATGTCAAAGATGTCCAAGTCGTATAGCTCGGTCATAGAAATCTCGACTCCGTCAAGAATGATAAGTGGGTTGTTGACACCCTCCTCGCTCTCGTTGGTGATAAGAGATGAAGCACCACGTATAAGCAGTGATGGAACAGCATTAGGGTTAGAACCTTGAGCATTGTTCTCTACCATAACCATACCTGGAGTCAACGTTGTGATACTCTCGATAAGGTTTGTAGGAGAGACGCTCAACAGGTCTTCACCTTTGATAGATGTTGAGGCACCTGTAAAGGTGCTACGTTTCTGCTCGTAGAAACCGTTGACCACAACTTCCTCGATGGCATTGTCAGATTCCATAGTAAGGTTAATCTGTGTCGAGCCACTGATTTGGAACTCTTGAGCTTCCATACCAACAAACTGGAATCTAAGGGTTCCGTTTTTGTTCTGCTCTTTTCCAAATTCGATAGAGTAGTCACCGTTAGCGTCTGAGTTAACGCCAAGTCTTGTGCCTACTAGAAGTACATTGACACCAGCTAGAGGCTGTTTGTTCTCGTCAAGAATACGTCCGAAAACAGTTACACGCTCTAATACGCCTGCTGTCTTGATAACAACACTGTTGTTCACAACACTATATGTTAGCTTGCTTCCCTCTAGACAGATGTCTAGGGCGCGAGCTAGTGTGATGTTGTTGAACACACGTGTGATCGCAGGTAGATTACGTACTTGAGCATCCGTGAATACGATTTCTACGCCTGTCTTAACCTCAAGGGATGTCAGTGCAGTAGCAACATCGGTATTCGAGAATTCAACAGTTACTTTGTTTTGTAACAGTTGTGCTCCAGTAATCCTTCGTTGTGCATTAGCGTTACCTAAGGGAATAAGTAAAGCTATGCACACTGCCATTAATAGGGTCTTAATCCTACTAATAGTCGAAAAATGGTAGATACCTTCCATAAATGTGATGTTTTAAATTATACTAGGGGTTTGTTAATGAGCTTTCTATTTGATAAAGTAATGATTGGTAGTGTGTGCGGTCCTCGCCATAAGATGACGCGATAGCACCTTTAAGTAATGTTATTATGCGTTGAGTCTCGCCGTAGAACAAAGTCTTAGACTCGTCTATGGTGCGAAGATTTACTCTATATTGCCATCCGTAACCTGCTTTGCCAAAGCTGTCTAGCATGGTAGATGCTACATAGCCAACACCGTTCATATCTTCGATGTCACGCAATAGGTCTATGTGTTTGTCGACCATTCCTGATTCGTCTAGGCCAAAGGCTGCCATTTGATCTACCGATGGCAGGTAAGCACTTGATGAGCTGGTGATAGCACCTGTGCCGCCTACTTTTACAAGTTGGCTCTTCTTGGTTACGGTAGTAGTAAGGAAGTTTGTGTATAGGCTTTGTAGGATTCTATCGCCTGAAGTTAGCTTACGGCGTTTGATTGCGCTTTCAAAGATGCCATCATACATGTCGTCAGCCCAGTTCTTAAGAGTATATGCATCCTCAGGACTGTTGGCTATATGAGAAGATAGGATAACATCTTGGTTTGTTGCAACCAACTCTAGTGCTGTATAGTATTGGAATATGCTTGGCAACTGAACTCTTAGTGAGAACTTGTCAGTTACCTCTCTGTCGTTTATCCAGTCACAGTTTTTAAGCTCGTTGATAACCCATTTCACCGACTCGCTCTGACGTTTTTTGTCCACAGCAGCGTTAACCTCACCCTCTGTACCTGCTTTAACCTCAGTAAGATAGATGCCGCCAATATTTCCCATGACATTGTATAGGTAGCGGTTGTACTGTGTTGCAAGTGCTTGGTAGCGTTCTGTGCGCACCAATGCGTCTGGATCTTGCTCGTCGCTCATCCATTCATTGAAGTGAGCAAGTATATACTTCAAGTTCTTGATACCATAGTCGGCAGCCTTTATAGGGTCGTCTCCAAGGTCTTCTTCCATGGCACTTGGGTCATAGCGGTGCAAAATTTGTTGGCGGCCATAACGATAAAGTGGGTCGCCTGCATGCTCGTCCACCCATTGCTCTAGAATCTTAGATTCTTCTTGGGTGCTGTTTGCCTCGGGTATAGGCTCATAAGCATACTTAACTAGGAAGTAATCATAAACACCTAATGATGGAGGAGTAAGCTTAACACCTTTGTCTTCTGGTTGTGCCACGTAGTTAAAACGGGCATAGTCCATAATAGAAGGAGTAGTACCATACTCGTTAGTAAAGCTCACGCTACGAAGTGAATCTACTGGGTAGGCTGCCGATGCAGACATATTGTGCATAAAGCCCAAACAGTGGCCCACCTCATGACCTAGCACATAAGCGATAGATTCGTCGATGATGTTTTGAGGCATCTTCTTAGAGCGCACCTGAGGGTCAATCTGTGCTGTTTGTGTAAATCTCCATGAGTTGATAATCTTGCTTATATCATTGTAAACAATAACAGAGGCGTTGATAATCTCTCCTGTGGTTGGGTCTGTCCATGATGGTCCCATGGCATTTGCTATCTGAGCAGGCACATAGCGAATACAAGAGTACTTCAAGTTGTCTGGGTCAAACTCTGGATCGTCCTTAGGGTAGTCAACCACGCGAACAACATTCTTGAAACCTATTTTCTCGAAGGCCTCGTTCCATCTCTCGATACCATTTCTTGTTGGCTCTCTCCAAGCCTCAGGATAGGCATCATCCATATATAGTATGATAGGTTTGATAGGCTCTACTAGTTCGCCACGCTTCCATGCTTCCATATCTGTTGGCTGCAGGTCCCAGCGGTGAATCACCGAGTATGAAGCTATGTGGTCTACATCAGAGCTGAAGCTTGAGCGCATAGAGTTAAAGATACCAACGCGTGAGTCAGATACCCTCGACTGCATCTTTTTCTCTGGCAACATCAAGATGCTGCGTGTAACACCGACAGAAAATGGTTCGTCTTTCTTCAAAAGAATCATCTTCATCAAATCGGCAGTAACCGTATAAGATAGTTTTGTTTTGATGCTTACATTGTCCTTAAAGGCTTTGATGCCCTCTAAGTAAGAACCAGAAGAGTTGTAGGTAACTGTCATGTTTATGGTTCCCATGCTGCCGCTTTTCACTGGAGCAAGCTTAGCGTAGTTTTTGATAAATAGGTTAGATACATCAAAAACCACCGCAGTCGAGTCATTGTTGTAGCATCTAATGCTGTATGATTCCAACACGGGATCCATGGTGCTACGTGCAATGGCTCTTGATAGAGGCTCATTGTCGGTGTCATAATCAGGAAGCAGGTTTACAGCAACCATATATACTATACTGTCTTCCTTGATGAATTTCACGTGCATAGGGTCGTTAGGTTTGTAACCTATTGAGCCTAGGTCTGTGTCGCTGGCATCTGATATTGTTGAGGCAATAAGCATCTCGCGACCTAGGTTCTCCACAGGAAGCTCGATATAGACTTTGCCTTTGGTTTTGTGTAGTCCCATAAATCCGCCTTCGGCCATAGCCGTCTCGCATGACTTACTTTTACCAAATTCTCTGTCATATTTTGACTGTGCTTTGGCTTTGGTGGTGGAGTCTGACACTGTTTTAGTAGTCTCCGTTTTTTTCCTCAATAACCAAATTGAGGATCTTGGTGTTGCATTTGCGCTAGATAGTTCTAGGCAAACAAGAGCAATAACGCTAAGTAGAATTTTGTACATTTAGGTAGTTTTAAAGATGGGTTAGACCTTTTCGTGGCATATAAAAAACCACTATTAACGCTGCAATGTACAAAAAATTGTATAAACTGACACTTTTTTATAGAAAATAATTCGCTGATTATCAGCTGATTTTTACGAATTAGAATGTTTTTGTAGAAATAACATCATTTTTTAAACTAAATACTTGTTAAATTTTATGATATGAAACCTTTTTTTAAACATGTGTAAATAGTTGTTTTTGTGTTTTATTTTATATGATTACAACATTTTTTTATGTGTTTTGAAATGGCTTGGAGTTTAGTCAGAAAAAATATACCTTTGTTAGAGTAAAACTAACCTTATTTAAAATTATGAGAATATTTGGAGTAGTGCTTATGATGTGCCTATGTTGTGGCCTTAGAGCAGAACAGACCATTAGTGAACCTGAGCTGTTGGCGACAGGTTATGTATTTACCGAAGGCCCTGTGTGGTGCAAAGAGGGCAATTATATGTTGTTTAGTGATATTCGTGGTAACGCGATACAGAAGTGGAGTGAGGCTAAGGGGGCCGAGGTATTTCTTTCGCCATCTCAAAAAAGTAATGGCATAACCTACGATGGCAAAGACTTTTATATCTGCCGCTACCTTGAAAGAGATGTGGCAAAGCTAACCCCTGATGGCAAGGCTACTTCTATCGTATCTCAGTATAAGGGCAAGAAATTTAACTGTCCAAACGACCTTATTGTAACAAACAAAGGTAATATATATATGGTTGACCCAGGATTCGGTATGACAGAGGACCAAATCAGAGAGCTTGACTTCCAAGGTCTGTTCCTTATCGCTAAGGGTTCTTCTGAGGCGGTGTTGGTTGATGAGAGCTTGCCTAAGCCTAATGGTGTTGCCTTGTCTCCAAATCAAGAGTTGCTTTATCTTTGCGAGACCAGCGAGAACATTGTATATTCATACGAGCTAGAAGACAATGGTATGTTGTCAAACAAGAAAGTGTTCTGCAAAGTAACAGGCAAGGGTTCTCTTGACGGTCTTACAGTCTATGAGAAAACAGGTCACTTGTTTGTGGCTCTAGGCTCTGGCGGTATTGTGGTTGTAGACCCTCAGGGTAATATTGTTGATAGAATAATGTTCAACAACAAGGAGAGCGTTCGCAACATGTGCTTTGGTGGCGACAATGGCGATACTCTTTATATCACTGCTGGAACATCGCTTTATAGATTCAACTACGATTTGTCGAAGATAAAATAATACGTCACTATAAGAAAATAGAAACGAGCGGGTTGCATTATAGCAGCTCGCTCGTTTTGGCTTCTATAAACTCTATGAGTTCTCTTGGGTTTATTTTTATCTGCATACCTCGTATTCCGGCACTGACATAGATGGTGTCAAAGTCGAGGCACGAGCTGTGGAAGAAAGTGTCGAAGCTTTTCTTCATGCCTATGGGCGAGCAGGCACCGCGTATATATCCTGTTGTTGGTAGCAGTTCTTTCATGGCTATCATATCGCAACTCTTGTTGCCTGATACCTTGGCAGCTTTCTTCAAATCTAGTTCCTTGTCGCCAGGGATGGCACATACGAAGATGCCGTTCTTGTCACCTCTGAGTACCAGTGTCTTGAACACCTGAGCCACATCTTCGCCCAGTTGCTCGGCAACGTGTGTGGCTGCCAGATTCTCAGGGTCAACCTCGTAGGGTATCAGCTCATAGCTTATGCCTGCCTTGTCGAGCAGGCGCGCAGCATTGGTCTTATTTAGTTTCTTGGCCATAGCTGATTATATTATCACCATGATGGCTCCATATCCATACTTCTTGAACGAGGCCTGCTGGTATTTGTTGGCGCGCCCCATTTTCTTCAACTCACGCTCTAGGGAGCTACGTAGCACGCCATCGCCCTTGCCGTGGATAAAGATAATCTTACGGCCGTTGAATTTCTTGTTCTCTTCCATGACCTTGCGGAAGTGATCCATCTGATACTCCAGCATATCTCCGCTGCTCATTCCTGCTGTCGAATCGAGCAGGCTATCTATATGCAAGTCTATCTCTAGCATACTCGAATTTGAGGCAGAGGGGCCTTTGCTTGGTGTGCCGCTGTTCATCTTGTCGCTCAGCTTGTTCAGCGACTGCTGCATAAGATCTATCTCGCTTTCCTCTATGATGTTGGCTTGCTTGGTCAAATCTATGCTCATGGCCTCGCAGCCCAGAAATGGAGAGAAACTAAAGCTGCTTTGCTTGCAGAATTTAACCAGTCTGGTGGTTATGTCTCTGTCTATTGGGCTATGGCTCTTGAATGCTCCTATGCCCTTAAAGGCTATGAGTTGGACCTTAAGATGTTCGAGTATAGATAAATTGCCGCGCTTAACTTTGTCTATGGCGAGGTTCTCATAAGGAGATACCATAGTGCTTTTCAGGCATTTATATTTGTTGTCTTGCTTGCTCAATAGGCTAAAGAATAGGGTGTAGTCGCTATTGTTGACAAGGAAAACATCCATATCACTAAAGTCGAGCTTCTGCATATCTGTGGGTGCAAAGGCTAGAAATATATTCAGCTCGCTAGGGCCTACTACTCGTTGAGAGGTGTGAGACTGAGCTATTACATCCGCGCTTTTCTTGGGTACAACAACGTTGGCAGTGGCCTTTGCCTCTGTTGGTTTGGTGGTCGAACTGCTGCCCACAACAACACATTCGCTAATAGGATATGGGAATCCAAACCCATCTTCCATCTCGACAATGACCTCGCTGGGACCATTGAAGCCCACAACCTTGCCACCACCTATATCATTTAAGAATCGTACTGTATCGCCTATTCTAACATTCATAAAGCCTAAATTTTTATTTCGATGTGTCTAAAAATACAAAGTATACTGCCCCAACAAGTAGTAGGAATGCCACTAGGTGGTTCCACTTTAGCTCGTTGCCTTGAAAGAAGCAGTTTGCAAAGATAGTGAATACGATGAGAGTTATCACCTCCTGCAATATCTTTAGTTGCATAAGTGTGAAAGGGCCTCCGTTGCCGACGAATCCCATTCTGTTTGCTGGCACCTGAAACGAGTACTCGGCAAGTGCTATGACCCACGAAAAGAGTATCACTGCATATAGAGGCCACGAGG
>JAWXTS010000065.1:0-9323 GCA_044433305.1 Rikenellaceae bacterium
GCAGTCAAGAACTGAAGTACATTTGAAGACTCGGTGCCAGTAGGAGAAGTCTCTCCAGTAGCCAAGTTTGTTATTGTGCCCACTTGATAGTCGCGCAACTCAACAACAGCAGAGCCTGCAAGCTCTTTTGGAGGATTAGCTCTAAAGTCAACCATCATCTGACGTATCTGCTCTGAACCATCTTTGCCCTTGCGAACAACAGAAACCAATGACTCGCGGTAGTAGCCATATTCTACATATACCTCTTGAAGCATCTGGTAAAGCGATTTACCTAGGCTCTTAGCCCAAGCAGCAGCTTCAGCAACAAGCGAACATGCGCTCACAGCGTCTTTATCGCGAACAAAGTCGCCAGCAAGGTAACCGAAGCTCTCCTCACCACCACCTATATATTGTTCTTTGCCCTCTAGGCCGCGGATAATCTCTGCGATATATTTGAAGCCTGTCAGACAATTATACATCTTAGTGTTGAATGACTCTGCCATGCGTGTTATAAGCTCAGAGGTAACGATAGTCTTAACGATAAACTCCTTGCCTTGAAGTTTGCCCAAGTCGCTCCAACGACGAAGCAAGTAATAAGTAAGCAAGCAGCAAGTCTGGTTTCCGTTCAATAGCACAAACTCGTCGTTGTTATCGCGAACAGCAATACCCAAGCGGTCTGCATCTGGGTCAGTAGCAATAACAAGCTCTGCATTTTCCTCTACGGCCAAGTCAATAGCCATCTTCAGAGCTGCTCTCTCCTCTGGATTTGGAGATGCAACAGTAGGGAAGTTGCCATCAGAGATGTTTTGTTCTTTAACGGTAATCACGTTAGTAAAGCCGTAGTTGTGCAAAGATTTAGGAACAAGGATAACACCCGTACCGTGGATAGGAGTGTATACTATCTTCATATCTTTATAAGGCTCAATAGCCTCAGTTGATAGGCTTAGTGATTTCACTGCTGCTAGGTACTCCTTGTCGAAGTCCTCGCCTATGATAGTTATGTTCTCTTTGCCACCCTCAGATTTGATTTGATCAACACAAGAAATCTCACCTACCTCTGCAATGATGTTCTTATCGTGTGGAGAGGTAACCTGAGAACCATCTTCCCAGTATGCTTTGTAGCCATTATATTCTTTAGGGTTGTGAGAAGCTGTTACAACAACACCACTCTTGCATCCCAAGTGACGGATTGCAAAACTCAACTCAGGAGTAGGGCGCAAAGAATCGAACAAGAATACTTTGAAGCCATTGGCTGCGAAGATGCTTGCTACGCGCTCTGCAAATAGGCGGCTGTTGTTACGTGAATCGTGAGCTACGGCCACTTTGATTTGTTGTCCCTCAAATTGTTTTAGAAGATAGTTTGAAAGGCCCTGAGTAGCCATTCCAACAGTGTAGATATTCATTCTGTTGCTACCCACACCCATGATGCCCCTAAGGCCACCTGTGCCAAACTCTAGGTCTTTATAAAAACTTTCTACAAGTTCTTTAGGGTCATTGTCTATAAGATTCTGAACCTGGTCTTTGGTTTGCTGGTCATAGTTACCTGTCAGCCACTTAGCCGCTTTCTCGCGTACTAATTGATCGATATTCTCATTCATGATTATAATGTATTTATATGGTTTTAGGAATTTTTCCTCTAAAGTCTCATATACAAATATAATAATTTTTATTAACTTTGGCAATAGTAACACAAATAAAAAACACTCTTATTCTCTATAAATAAAATTAGTGAAATTACAAGAGTATAAAAATATTTTTTCAACAATTTTATTCACAATTTTGTAGTCCCAATAAACGCGAACAGTTTAGAGTCACCTTAAATATTTATATAACAAAATGTACCAAACGCCTCAAACATATAATGATATATGGCAAAATTGCCTAGCACAAATCAAGACTAAAACCTCTGAAGTTGACTTCAACAAATGGTTTCAGCCTATCGTGCCATTAGGGTTTGACGGTACAACTCTGAAACTTAAGGTGCCTAACGAAAGTTACGCTGTTCACATAGAGCGCAACTTTATACCTTTCTTGACCCCAATCATCCGCGAGATGTTTGGCCAGCAAACACGCCTAAAGTACGCGATTCCTAGCATAGACCAAAACAAGAACTCTATGCCTCTTGCGAACAATTCTGATGTAACTGCTATTAGTGAGTTTGTTCACTCTAATACGCCAAACATCAAGAATCCGTTTGTGATTCCCGGAATTAAGAAAATACAAATCAACCCTCAGCTTAACCCAGCTTATTCTTTCGATACCTTTATTGAGGGAGTATGTAACAGGCTTGCGCGCTCTGCGGGATATGCAGTAGCCCTGAACCCAGGTAATACGGCTTTCAACCCCTTATATATATACGGTAACTCTGGTCTAGGCAAGACACATATTGCTCAAGCCATAGGCCTAGAGGTTAAACAACGTAGACCAGACAAGCAAGTGCTATATGTTTCTATGAACCGTTTCCAAGCGCAGTTCCAGAACGCAGCCGTAAAGGGTGAACTAAACGACTTTATTCACTTCTATCAAATGATAGATGTGCTTATCATAGATGACATACAGGAAATTGCAGGTAAGGAGAAGACCCAAAATGCTTTCTTTAATATCTTCAACCACCTTCACTTATCAAACAAGCAGCTTATCATAACATCTGATAAACCACCAGTGGAGCTTAAAGACATCGAACAACGTCTTTTGACTCGCTTTAAGTGGGGGCTTTCGACAGAACTTGAGCTGCCAGACCTTGATACCAAAATCAAAATCATCAAAAACAAGGTTGCTGCAATGAACATGGAAATAAGCGACGAGGTTGTCACGTTCCTTGCTCAAAGCATCAATGCCAATGTTCGTGAGATTGAGGGTGCCTTGTCATCGCTTTCTGCAAACGCATCATTCCTAGGCAAGAAGATAACCATCTCTCTGGCCAAAGAGATATTAAAAATCTACGTTAAGTACTCTCAGAAGGAGATTACCATAGACCACATACAGAATGTCGTATGTCAAACTATGAACGTAACTCTTGAGCAGCTAAATTCACAAAAGCGTACACGAAACATAGCTCAGGCTCGTCAGGTGGCAATGTACCTAAGCAAGGCCCATACAAATGCTCCACTTACAGCCATCGGAGCAGCCATCGGAGGTAAGAACCACGCAACGGTGCTCCACGCATGCAGAACAGTGACCAATCTAATGGAGACTGACCGCGGATTCCGCAACCAAATAGAAGAAATGCAAAAGCTGCTTACAGCGCAGTAATACACATACACTTAAAAGCTATCACAATATTTGACCTTAAATTTCGGGTCAAATATTGTTGTTTTAACGGTAAAATAGTTACCTTTGTAAGAAAGAGAATAATTATGGCAGCAGAGTTAAATAGACCACAGGTAGCAGACAAAGCCCCTGATTTCGTAGGCACAAACAACCTAGGTGAGAGTGTGTCGCTGGGCGACTATGCTGGCAAAAAACTAATCCTTTACTTTTACCCAAAAGACAATACCCCTGGTTGTACTAGCGAGGCTTGTAGCCTGCGTGATGGTCGCACAGAGCTGTTAGAAAACGGCTTCGAGGTGTTGGGCGTAAGTCCTGACAGCGTGGCCTCTCACCAAAAATTCATAGACAAACAATCCCTAAACTTTAACCTTCTATCAGACCCTGACCACCAAATAGCACAAGCATACGGCGCGTGGGGAGAAAAGAAGTTTATGGGTCGCACATACGATGGCATCCTAAGAACAACCTTTGTAATAGACGAAAACGGATTTATTGAACGCGTTTTCGACAAGGTGAAAACCAAGGACCATTTCAACCAAATACTAGATACGTATAAAAATCAAGAATAATATAATGGCAGAAAAACCACAAGTAAATGCTGAAAAGCTTAAAGTGCTAGATTCAGTAATGGCTAAAATCGAAAAAGATTTTGGCAAAGGCTCTATAATGAAAATGAGCAGCAAGCAAGTCGAAGAAGTAGCCGTAATACCTTCAGGCTCAATATCTATCGACCAAGCACTAGGCATAAACGGCTACCCTAAAGGACGTGTCATAGAAATCTATGGCCCAGAGTCTTCAGGTAAAACAACGCTCGCTATACACGCTATTGCCGAGGCTCAAAAAGCTGGTGGCATAGCAGCCTTCATAGATGCAGAACACGCCTTCGACAGCTCTTATGCACAGAAGCTTGGCGTCGACATAGACAACCTACTTATATCTCAGCCAGATAGCGGTGAGCAGGCACTAGAAATCGCCGACCACCTTATCCGCTCAAGCGCAATCGATATTATCATCATCGACTCGGTAGCAGCACTAACACCTCGTGCCGAGATAGAGGGCGATATGGGAGAGTCAAAAATGGGCCTTCAGGCTCGTCTTATGTCTCAGGCATTGCGTAAGCTTACAGCCAACATAAGCAAGACTGGTACCGTATGTATCTTCATCAACCAGTTGCGCGAGAAGATTGGCGTTATGTATGGTAATCCAGAGACAACCACTGGTGGTAACGCTCTTAAGTTCTACTCTTCTATACGTATAGACATCAGAAAAATGTCTAACATCAAAGACGGTGAGGAGCAACTAGGTGTTAGAGCGCGCGTTAAGATTGTTAAGAACAAGATGGCTCCTCCTTTCCGCAAGGCCGAGTTCGACATCATGTTTGGCGAGGGTATCTCTAAGATAGGTGAGATTATCGACTTTGGTGTTGATTTTGAGATAATCAAGAAGAGCGGTTCATGGTTCTCTTATGGCGACCGTAAGATAGGACAGGGTAGAGATGCCGTTAAACGAGCATTTATAGCCGAACCAGAACTAATGGAAGAAATAGAAACAAAAGTTAGAGCAGCCCTACAACAAAGCAAGGAATAATGACTGCCTAACTAAATCATAAAAGGTATCTCAATATAATATCTGTGATACCTTTTGTTATATTCGGATAATTATGGAGTATTCAGAATCAGACAAAATACTTATTGACGATAAGTTTAATATGCTGATGGCAAGTTGTCGCCTTATATGCAAGAGCGACAAGGAGATTGACGTCATCAACAAAGCATATTTTACAGCAAGGGATGCACATCAGGGTGTCCTGCGCCGTTCTGGAGAACCATATATTATTCACCCAATAGCTGTGGCGCAGATTGTCGTAGATGAAATAGGACTAGGCTACAAGTCTGTTGCAGCAGCCCTGCTACATGACGTTGTGGAGGACACTGACGCCACCGTAGAGGACATAGAGCGTCAATTCGGCAAGACCATTGCACGTATGGTCGATGGACTTACCAAGATGTCGGGGGTGTTTAAAACAGACACATCTGAACAAGCGGAAAACTTCAAGAAGATGTTGCTCACTCTGTCAGATGACATGCGCGTTATTATCGTCAAGATAGCCGACAGGTTGCACAACATGAGAACCTTAGGCTCCATGCCGCCTCACAAGCAGCTTAAAATCATCAGCGAAACAATATACCTTTTTGCTCCACTGGCACAGAGACTTGGACTCTACGCCATAAAAAGCGAACTTGAGGACCTGAGCCTAAAATACAGGTTCCCAGAGGAATACAAGCAGATAACAGACGATATTGCCAAAACCGAGCAAGACCGTGGAGCCTTTATCGAAGAATTTAACACTCCGATAATTACCCAACTAAAGGAGGCGGGTATAGACTTCGAAATATCGGGCAGGGTGAAATCCGTGTACTCAATATGGAATAAAATGACTCGTAAGAGCATTCCTTTTGAAGAGGTGTACGATCTTTTTGCCATAAGAATAGTATTCAAGCCATCGCCACTAATCCCCGAAAAAGCTCAGTGCTGGCATATATACTCCATAATAACAGACATCTACACACCCAAACCTGACCGTATTCGCGACTGGGTAAACATACCTAAAGCCAACGGATACGAGGCCCTACACTCAACGGTTATGGGTCCTCA
Organism: Rikenellaceae bacterium; assembly: GCA_044433305.1. Taxonomy (GTDB): domain Bacteria; phylum Bacteroidota; class Bacteroidia; order Bacteroidales; family Rikenellaceae; genus JAWXTS01. The sequence goes on from JAWXTS010000065.1 coordinate 5,905, forward strand.
TGGAATTTGGGCCGAGGTACAGATACGCTCTGAGCGCATGGACAACATTGCCGAGCGCGGCTTTGCAGCACACTGGCGTTACAAAAACAACGAAGAGCTGAACGAGGGTGACGATGCAGAATACGACAAACTTATTCGCAAGGTGAGAGATGCCTTGAGCAGTCAGACAGAGGATGCAGTTGAGTTCCTTGACAACTTCAAATCAAGCCTATATACGTCTGAAATAGTGGTATTTACACCTACGGGTGAGTCACGCACTCTGCCCAAAGGAGCCACCGTATTGGACTTTGCCTACGACATACACTCGAAGATAGGCAACAGCGCGATAGGAGCAAAAATAAACCACAAGATAGAATCAATATTCAGCCCTATAAGTAGCGGTGACCAGATTGAGATCATAACCTCTTCTAAGGTTACGCCAAAAGTAGAATGGCTAGAGCATGTTGTGACAGGACGAGCACGACAAAATATCAAGAGCTACCTAAAGAAAACAAGCCAGAACAACACCGAAAGAGGTATCGAACTGCTCGAAAACCGCTTGAAGGAGTTTGGAATTGTACCTAGAGGCAATGTCGTACGCAAGATTATAGCCGCATACGGCTGCTCATCGAAAGATGAACTATACAGTAAACTTGGACAGGGTATCATCAACCTAAACGACATAGAAAAACATCTCAAAGAGAACTCTGATAAGAAAACCATAAAATTCTGGAACCTCCAGATAGGCAATCCATTCAACCTATTTAATGGCAAACAAAAAAGCGAGGATAGCAAACTCAGAGGTCCAGAAGACAGTAACCATAATTTTGAGATAGCAACTTGCTGCAACCCGATCCCTGGAGATGAAGTTATAGGATACAAGCAAGATCAGAAGATTATGGTTCACAAAAGGAGCTGTGACGAATTTATAAGGCTTGCAACAAGACACGGAAATAGAATCACAAATGTCTCATGGTCAAGCTATAAGGCAGTATCACATCTATCAATACTCAACATACGAGGAATAGATAGGTTCGGTATGCTACTAGAGATGGTTCAGCTTATCACAGGAGAGCTTAATATCAACATCCGCGAGCTGTCGATACATAGTCATGACGGAATTTTTGAATGTACGATAAGCATCTACGTAAAAGACATAAATGATCTTAAAATGATTATGACCAAAGTAGGGCGCGTAAAAGGCATCGAAAAAGTAACCAGAATAGAAAATTCAACAAAATAATTATGGCATCAATCTTTACTCGCATCATCAACGGCGAAATCCCATGTTACAAGGTAGCGGAGGATGAAAACTATTTCGCATTCTTAGATATCAATCCTCTGGCAAAGGGACATGTTCTAGTTGTGCCAAAAATTGAGGTCGACTACATTTTCGACTTAGAGGATGAAGTTCTTGCCGAGATGATGGTCTTTGCAAAAAAAGTCGCCAAACAAATCAAAGCCAAAATAGAGTGCAATAGAGTAGCTGTGATAGTATTGGGGCTTGAAGTACCTCACGCACACATACATCTCATTCCTATGAATAACGAATCAGACGTTGACTTTAGTAAAGAAAAATTGAAACTATCTTCGGATGAATTTGTAAACATCGCGACACTTCTCTCTGAGTAATATTTTACAAAGTTAAATAATCCATGGCCTACCTTAGTTAATAGGGTAGGCTTTTTATTTGTTTCTAATCGCCCTGAAAACAGGGTAGGGAGTAGCTCTATTTTCGTTTATGCAACATAAAAATGACTAAATTCAATTATTGAATAACCATACATAAATGCATAAAAACCAGTTAATTACAATATTTATATGATGCTTAAAACCAGCTTATAACGTATATTGAACACAATAGCTACAACATTAATCGTATTAGAATACATCCAACATACTGAATACACTGAAAACCAATACTTTACATCAAAACATATCAATCACTAATTCAAATAAACACACATACGTAAAAACGGCATATTTACACACTAATGCAGCTATCATTGCGTACGATATAGAAAAAGCTCGTAAAAAAAGACACATAGTTATTTCGTATTGAAAAATATAATTGTTATATTTGTAAAAACGCACTTACAATGAAAGACAGATTAGCATTATTTTTAGAAGCCCAAGACATGAAGGCTGGACGATTTGCTCAGATCATGGGTATACAACCGTCAAATGTTACACATATAATTTCGGGGCGCAGCAAGCCAGGATTTGAATTTATTTCAAATATGTTAACTAACTTTCCTGAACTAAATCCAGATTGGTTGATTCTAGGCACAGGCGACATGTATCGTCACCCAAAGACTACGAATGTAAACAAAACATCAGAGCAAGATTCATTAACCCTAGACTTCCCTGCCGAAATAGCCGAAGAACACCCTAGCACGGCAGAACCTGAATCAGAAACAAGCGAAAAACAGACGACCGTACACACTGAGGAAAAACCTAAAAATAGCACAGAACGCACTGAAGACGACGAAATAGAAGCTATAATACTATTTCACAAGGATGGCACCTTCTCGAAGTATCGTCAACGATAACGGCCTCATACAACGTGACAGATATATACGTCTACAAGAACACTACTTCTTCCGCCCACAAAGACTGCATTATCCATGCACCAAATATGAAATCTGGATTTGTCTTGATTCCCAGGCAATACGCAGCGTTTAAGAGGCTCAAGCTGAGTAGATCATCATCTATTAAAGGAAGAAAGGTTGAGCAACAACAAGAAGAATGTAAGCTGATGTTGAGTTAAACTTATTTGCAGACGGTGCAACAGAATGCACGCGCTCATACGTATTGCATACTTGCCATTAAATTCACACAAACCCAGTCTCTCAATAATACCTAATTAAAGATTAAATCAACTGATTATAAATAAGTTAAAATCACCAAAAGCAACTCTTAAAAGACCTTAAACAATGTATGCATAATTGTGGTATGTTAAACGTTTTACAAATGTAATGTAAGAGTAGCAAGCTTAGACCACGTATACCCAAGTCGTAAGAAGCATCATCACTCTGAATAGAAGTAAGAAGAGTCTTAGCAATCAACAATGAAGTATTTGCTACTATTTCTTTTTTTCGTTCAGTGTTAACTGCGGTTGATGATAATATATTGTCATATTGTACACCAAGAATTTTAAGTTGAGCAGATGCAGTGTCTGTTTTATTTTGCTTAAGGGCTTCCATCAATTCAGCTTCAATAGATTGAATTTTAGTAACTTGTTCTTCGGTGAGAATTTTTTGAGCTACCAAATCCATATTAATACTATTCATTTTAATATTAGATTCTTTAAGCAAAGTATCCATATTTGTATTAGAACGTATGTATAATTGATATTATGTTAAATAAGTGTTTTGGAAATGAGGAGTTATAATTATATTATGGATTATATATTATTGGCGGTGATGTGACCTTATATA
>JAWXTS010000066.1:0-9262 GCA_044433305.1 Rikenellaceae bacterium
ATTACTGCCGTAGAGCAGGCAGAGGCCGTTGTTGTGGGTGGAGGCAATACCTTCCAGCTTGTGAAGATGATGCAGGAACAGGGTCTTATGGAGGCTATCGCGGCACGCGTGTGCGAGGGTATGCCTTATGTGGGTTGGAGTGCAGGCAGCAATGTTACGTGTCCTACGCTTTGTACCACTAACGATATGCCCATTGTTCAACCTTTGAGCTTTAGAACCATGGGGCTTATACCTTTCCAGATAAATCCTCACTACCTTGATGCCAACCCTGAGGGCCATGCTGGTGAAACGCGCGAGCAGCGCATAGAGGAGTTTCTTGCTGCCAACAAGGGAGTTACGGTGGCTGGATTGCGCGAGGGCTGCATGTTGCTTGTTGAGTCGGGGCACATGAAGCTTATCGGTAGCCGCACCATGAGAGTGTTTAAGTATGGCGAGAGTCCGCTGGAGGTTGGCTCCGACGACAATCTAGACTTCCTATTATAATATGAGCCTGCTATCTAATATCAAGAAGGCCCACGGCGAGCAGGGCGAGCAGTTGGCGGCGCAGTGGCTCTTAGATAATGGCTTTGAGATTCTGCATGCCAACTGGCGTTCGGGTCGCTATGAGATAGACCTTGTTGCTCGCAGCCTTTGTGATATGGAGTTGCATATTGTCGAAGTCAAGACTCGAAAGGCGGGGTCGCTAACCTCGCCCGAAGAGGCTTATACAAAGGCCAAGTTCAGGGCTTTGTGTGCTGCTGCTAATGCCTATGTCGCACTTTATGACATGGATGTGGATGTGCACTTTGATTTGGTGGCCGTCGAGCTTAATGAAGGGGCCTTGCCCGAAATCAGATTTATTGCCGATGCCATGACTCCGAGCTGGTAAGTTTTTGAGATAATGTTTTGACCTTTAATTAAAAGGCACTATCTTTGGGATTATAGCAAAACCTAGTTTATTATGTATACGATATTGGCTGAATGCCCACTATTTAGAGGGCTTAGACTAGAACAGATAGAAATGTTGCTGTCTGATACTCAAAATTTTGATGTCACAGAATATAAAGACGCTGATATTATTGCGCGCCGAGAGACTGCTTATTCAGGACTGATGATTATATTAGAGGGTGCTGCTCAAGGTGTTATGATAGATGCTAGCCATAGCAATATACATATTGATGCCTTGGAGGCTCCGAGTCTTATTGCACCAGCATTCTTGTTCGGTGGCTACAACCGCCTGCCCATAGATGTTGTGGCAAAGGGCGATGTTAAGATTATGACCCTGCACAGGGGCTTTCTTTTCGAGCTTATGCAGAGCAATATGCTTATTATGTCTAATTTTATAGATATAATCTCTGATAGAGCCAATGTGTGGTCTAAGAAGATATACTACCTTTCTTTCCGCTCGCTCAGAGAGAAGCTTGCCAAGTACCTTATCGAGAACTCGTCTGAGGCCAACCCTGTATGTGATATGCCTGATGCAGGTGCTATTGCCCAGTACTTTGACTCTACACGTAGTGCCCTGATTACTGTTGTGCAAGACATGGAGCAGAAGAATCTCGTTTCTTTAGAAAGCGACTCTATCGTTGTGCTCGACCGCGCGGCATTGGAGTCTATGACTGATTCGGATATAAGCCTTATAAAATAGATATATGGTAAGTGACTTTGTGCGCGAGTATGTTGAGCGTGAGATAATTCCGCTTTATGACAGCTTCGATAGGGCGCATGATCGCACCCATGTCAACACTGTTATTGAACAGAGCGCGCAGCTAGCCACGCACTTTGATGTGAACTATGATATGGTCTATCTCATTGCTGCCTTTCATGATACGGGGTTGGGCAGGGGACGCGAGCTGCACCATATATATTCCTCTGAGATGCTTATGGCCGACAAGTTTGTGGCCGAACATTTTGATGCCGCAGAGCGTAAGGTGATGGCCGAGGCCATAGAAGACCACAGGGCTTCGTCGAAGCATGATCCACGCACCATATATGGGAAGATAGTGGCTGAGGCAGACAGAGTTATATCGGTAGATATTACGCTTGAGCGCACGGTGCAATATGGTTTGAAACACTATCCAAAGCTGGATATGGAGGCTCACTACGTGCGTTTCGAGGCTCATCTGCAAGACAAGTACGCCCGTGGTGGCTATGTTAAGTTGTGGATTCCCTATTCTGATAATGCTCGCAACATAGAGCAGCTGAGGGCTGTTATAGAAGACAAGCCACTACTACGAAAGCGATTCCTGGAAATTTATGATAGGGAATACCTTGCTAAATAAGTGAAGGGAATAACCATGATATCGTGGTCATTCCCTTTTATTAATGTGGCCGTTGGTGTCAGCCTTTTATTTGTTCAGAGTGTCCGCTATGCACTTACTATCTCATGATAGTCTCTTCGCGGTCTGGACCTACCGAAATAATCTTAACAGGTACGCCAGTGCTCTTCTCGATAAACTCTACGTATTCTTTAAATTCTTTTGGGAACTCGTCGTAGTTGCGTATAGAGTTGATGTCGGTGTTCCATCCTTTGAACTCAGTGTATACTGGAGTCACCTCCTCGTTGCTCTCGAATGGGAATGAGTGAGTCTCAACGCCATTTACTGAGTAGGCAGTAGCTATCTTGATAGTCTCAAAGTCGTTAAGGATGTCGCTCTTCATCATGATGAGCTCTGTAACACCGTTCATAACAACAGAATATTTAAGGGCTACCATATCCAACCATCCGCAGCGACGTGGGCGACCAGTGGTTGCGCCAAACTCGCGGCCTAGTGTTCTCATCTTCTCGCCGTCAGCATCAAATAGCTCAGTAGGGAAAGGACCGCTACCAACGCGTGTGCAGTATGCTTTGAAGATTCCGAATACGTTACCTATGCGTGTTGGAGCTACGCCAAGACCAGTACATGCTCCAGCGCAGATAGTGTTAGATGAAGTCACAAAAGGATATGTTCCGAAGTCGATGTCAAGCATAGAACCTTGTGCGCCCTCGGCTAGTATAGCTACGTCGTTGTCTACGAAGTCATTTACAACTTGCTCGCTCTCAACAAACTCGAAGCGGCGTAGGTTCTCTATGCCCTCCATCCACTTTTGCTCGTACTCGACGATGTCATATTCAAAATCGTATTGTTTAAGTAGCTCTATGTGTTTGTCTTTAAGGGCATTGTAACGCTCCAAGAATTTAGGAGATAGGATGTCGCCTATGCGTAGTCCGTTACGGCCAGTCTTATCCATGTAAGTTGGGCCTATGCCTTTAAGTGTAGAACCAATCTTTGAACCTCCCTTAGAAGCCTCAGATGCAGCGTCCAGTGTGCGGTGAGTAGGTAAGATAAGGTGAGCGCGTTTAGAGATGGTTAGTCTCTTTGTCACGTCGATGCCAAAGGCCTCGATTTTGGCAATCTCCTCAGATAGAATCACTGGGTCGATTACAACGCCATTACCTATGATGTTCACAGCCTCCTCGCGGAAAATTCCTGAAGGGATGGTGTGAAGTACATAGCTCACATCGTTGAAGTGCAGCGAGTGACCAGCGTTAGGGCCGCCTTGGAAGCGTGCGATAACTTTATAATTTGGAGTAAGAACGTCCACGACTTTACCTTTGCCTTCGTCGCCCCATTGCAAACCCAGAACAACATCTACTTTTTTCATAAGATTATGTTTTTTATTTAATAGGCCTTATGTTACCACCACCAAAAATATAATAAGAGACTATCAGTAAAGCTATTATTATATCCTTATGGCTTGTTTTATTGCCACCATGAGATTTGTTAAACATTCAAAGATAGTCTTTTTTGTTGAAAAACGAAAATTTACCATATCATTTTTAATTTCAAGTATATATTTGTCAAATTAATGATAACTTTGTCTACATAAATCTAAAAAATAACCTATGAAAAAGACTAAATGCCTAATTCTTGGGCTGGCGATTGTACTAATGTGTCTAGCTCAAAACACTTCTGCCCAAACAAAAAAACAGCAACAATGGTTCGATAGCAAGCAGTGGCTTGAGGGTGCCGAGTTTACCCCTGCTGCATCTGTCGATGTTGAAACATTTGCAAAACACTATCAGGCTCACCCCAACCGTTGGAAGACCATATTCGAGTTTCTGGCAACTCAGGATCTTGAGAACCTACCTCTAGGACTTACCGAGATTAACGAAAACATCAAGGTCAATGTCCAAGAATACACCACCCGCAGCACAGCAGGTCGAGACATGAAAGCCATATCTTATGAGAAACATAATGAGTACATAGATGTTCAGTGCGTAGTGTCTGGTGCCGAGATTCACGGTTCAACATGGTTGGAGAATGCCACAGAGGTGAAACCTTATAACACAGAAAAGGATATCGCGCAGTATGGTGCAGACAACGTACCTTATTATATTATATCTGAGGGTATGTTCACCATCTTCTTCCCCGAACAACCTCACTATACAAATATCGGCTATGGCGAAAGAACCGATGTCAGAAAGGTGGTATTCAAAGTTAAATATAACTAGCCAGGTTGATAATAAACTAAAAATATAATGTTATATTTGTGGTATCCATGTGTGATTTTGAAACCTAAAAAACAATAAAACCAAAATGAAAAAAATCCTATTGCTGCTTTTGGCATGCTGCTCTCTTGCTGCTGCCTCTGCACAGACAGTGCCGCCAAGGCCTAAAATTGTAAATGTGGCACACGGTGGCTTCTTCACCAAAGACTACCACAATACACGTCAGCTGTTCAAAGACTTCTTTGGATTCGGCGAACCTGTGATTATGGTCGAGAATGGGAAAGAGCTATTTACATTTGCCAAAATCAACGACGACCAGTATATCGAGATATTCCCTGAGCGTCAAGTGGATGCCAATAGAATGTATCACTTTGCAGTGGAGACTGAGGATGCTGAGGCTATGCGCCTATACCTAAAAGCCGTAGGTTGGGAGGCTCCCGAGAATACACCTAAGGGCCGTACTCGCAACTCAAACTACTTTATCAAGGACACTAACGGCACTATATGCGAGTTTGTTCAGTATGAGCCAGACGGTATGACCACTGAGACAGCAGGACAGTTTATGTCAGAGGATCGCATATCTAAGAAACTTAGCCACATAGGTTTCGTGTCTCCAGATTTGGATAAGTCTGTGGCTTTCTATGTTGATGTTTTGGGCTTCAAGGAGATATGGCGCGGTGGTCCTACTCCAGATAAAGTTACTTGTGTTCATTTGCAAGTCCCTGAGGGAGACAGCTTTATCGAGATAATGCTTTGCGATACAGAGCCTACATGGGAGCAAATGTGCGAGCTTACTCATATCGCCTTTGAGGTAGAGGATATTGATGACGTAAAAGCTATCTTGAGCAAACGAACTCTTCCTAAAGGATGTAAGGGCACGGGCGAAATAGAGATAGGCTTGGATAATAAACGCCGTTTGAACTACTATAATGTTGATGGCACACGTATCGAGCTTGTCGAGGCCAAAACCGTTGATGGCAAAGCTGTTCCATCATCTAAGGGGACTCCTTTGACATTTGCATCTAAATAATACCTTATTCGATTATACTAAAGAAGCCTGACTTGCTAGCAAGTCAGGCTTCTTTTTATATGTGGTTATTGTTATTGTCGAATAGCTGCAACACCTGGAAGAACTGCACCCTCCATATATTCTAGAAGAGCACCACCGCCAGTAGATACGTAGCTAACTTTTGTTGCCATGTCAAACTTGTTGATACAAGCAACAGAGTCGCCACCACCAATTAGAGAGTAGCCTCCGTTTGCAGTAGATGCAACGATAGCCTCAGCAACAGCTTTAGAACCAGCTTGGAAGTTGCTCATCTCGAATACGCCCACAGGACCATTCCAAAGGATAGTCTTAGAGTTTGTGATAACCTCAGAGAAGTCTTTACATGCTTTCTCAGCGATGTCTAGACCCATCCATCCCTCAGGAATCTCGTTTGAAGCAACAACCTGAGTGTTGGCATCGTTGCTGAAAGCGTCAGCAGCCAAAGTGTCCTCAGCGAAGTAAATCTTGACGCCTAGCTCTTGAGCTTTAGCTATGATGTTCTTAGCAGTCTCGAATTGCTCTGGCTCGCAAAGGCTAGAGCCAATCTTGCCACCCTCGGCAGCGATGAAAGTATAAGTCATACCACCGCCGATGATAAGGTTGTCTACTTTGCTAAGAAGTTTCTCTATGATAGTAATTTTTGAAGAAACCTTAGAGCCACCCAAGATAGCTGTAAATGGGCGTGTTGGTTGGTCTAGGATTTTGTCGATAGCCTTAAGCTCGCGCTCCATGATATAGCCGAACATCTTGTCTACTGGGAAGTACTCAGCGATAAGAGCCGTTGAGGCATGTGCACGGTGAGCAGTGCCAAAGGCGTCATTGATGTAGCAGTCAGCGTAAGAAGCAAGTTTTTTAGTAAACTCTTTCTGGCTAGCTTTAACAGCTTTTTTAGCCTCAGATTTTTGCTCGTCTGTTGCATCAGCTGCTAGACCACGAGGTTTACCCTCCTCCTCAGCATAGTAGCGAAGGTTCTCAAGTAATAGAACTTGACCTGGTTGTAGGGCTGCTGATTTTGCAGCTGCGTCCTCGCCCATGCAGTCAGAAGCGAAGTCAACGTTTACTCCTAGGTATTTCTCGATAGTAGGAATAATATGTTTTAGAGAGAATTTGTCCTCTGGACCATTTTTTGGACGGCCTAGGTGAGACATAAGGATTACAGAGCCACCTTTCTCTAGTACTTTTTTAATAGTTGGGATTGCACTGCGGATACGAGTGTCGTCAGTTACGTTGCAGTTAGCATCTAGTGGTACATTAAAATCCACGCGGATAATTGCTTTTTTGCCCGTGAAATCAAAAGTTTCGATTGATTGCATAATCAAAATATTTATTGGTTAATTATATTGTTGGTCAACAAATTATTTCTACAAAGATAAGCAATCCTTTTGGCAAAATCGTTATAAAACGAAGATTTTTTAGTTCAAATCTAAAAGTCCCTCTGGGAGATTCACTGTAAGAATATTGCTTGAGGTGTCTATGTCAACCATAAATTCTTCTACGGCAGGTATTAGTAAGGTCTCTGTTTGGTCGTCTAATTCTATCTCAAACAAAGGGTTTTGTCCTTCTATAAAATCAACTATCTTGCCATTGGTTGCTTGTTGATTTTCTTGTTCTGCTAGGTTCTCGATTATTACTCTCCAGCCCACCATGTCCTCTAGATAGAGGCGGTCTGGGTCGTCTATTTGTCCACCGTCATTGGTGTCAAATCCTAGCATAAGTAGTTCTTTGCCAACAAGTTCGCCAGCTCTAAACTCGTTGTCGAAGTCTGCAAATTCGGCTATTGCCCCTGCTTTGCCTCGACGTGTGAACATGTCACAAAAAAGAGGAACCGCCAGTGCGTCAATAATGACGAACAGGGGTTCCTCGATAGAAAAATCTTGTGGAAAAGTGTCGTATAGGCTCAATGATAGGCGACCATTTTGGCCATAAATCTTTGATACCTTGCCTACGGCAACTGTTTCCTCAATAGCCATATTGCTACTTAAGCTTGAGTTTCTTCTACAACTTCCTCAGTAGCCTCTTCAGCTGCTGCTTCAGCCTCTGCTTGCTCAGCTGCTACTGCAGATGCTGCCTCAGCTTTTTTAGCCTCGATAGCTGTTGCTCTAGCCTCGCTAACTTTAGCCTCTGCCTCTAGGCGAGCTTTTTTAGCGGCTGCTGCTTCAGATGCTAGTTTAGTGTTTTTAGATGAAATCTGTGCAGATTTACCTTCTAACCAAGCGTTGAATTTGCTCTCAGCAACTTCTGCTGTGAAAGCACCTTTTTTAACACCACCCATAAGGTGATTTTTGTAAAGCACACCTTTATATGAAAGGATAGCGCGGCAGGTGTCAGTAGGCTGAGCACCTTTTTGTAGCCATGACAAAGCTGCGTCGAACTTAAGGTCGATAGATGCAGGATTTGTGTTAGGGTTGTAAGTACCGATTTTCTCGATAAATTTACCATCACGTGGAGCTCTTGAGTCTGCCACTACGATATGGTAGAAAGCATAACCTTTCTTACCGTGACGTGCCAATCTGATTTTTACAGGCATTTCTTTTGATTTTTAAGTGATTAAACTTTTTTGCTTAACGCGTAAGCGCCACAAATGTACGGATTTATTTTAGATATTCAAATTTTTTGGCATTTTTAAATTTAACCTATTGATAATTAAAACTTTTCTGTTAACTTTGTGACTCATAATGTATAAACAATAATTAACTAAAATATTTTGACAATGGAACAATTACTTGCTACAATCAAAGAACAAATCGCAGTGTTTACAGAAAATGCTGAACTTCAAGTATCTAAAGACAACAAAGCTGCTGGTGCTCGCGCTCGTAAAGCTGCTCTAGAACTTTCAAAAGCAATGAAAGAATTTAGAAAAGCTTCTATGGACCTAGCTAAAAAATAATTTCTCCTTTTGAGAATACCTGCAACGCTTAACTTGACTCTCCTATATATAATGCCTTGAGGCAATTATGGATAGAGCATTGTAATAAAAAGACTAACCAAAACAATTTGGTTAGTCTTTTTTTATGCTTGTGCTAGATTTTCTAGTGGGCCTCAAGCCAGTTTTCGCCCGTGCCCGATTCTGCTATAAGCTTAACTTTCAGACTCACTGCATCTTCCATACACTTCTTAACAAGGTTCTCTACTTGTTCAAGTTCGCTCTTTAGTGTGTCGAGAACCAGCTCATCGTGCACCTGCATGGTGATTTTAGATTTCAGCCCTTGCTCCTTTAGTTGCTTTGCAACAGCTATCATAGCTAGCTTCATAACATCGGCAGCACTACCTTGTATAGGTGCGTTTATGGCGTTGCGCTCGGCAAGGCTGCGTACCGTGTGGTTCGACGAGTTGATGTCTGGCAAAAAGCGTTTGCGCCCAAATAACGTTTCGACATAGCCCTTTTCTTTGGCCTGAATTATAACCCTGTCCATATACTCTTTGACCTGAGCAAAGGAATTGAAGTAGCCGTCGATAATCTCTTTGGCCTCGCCGCGTGGTATATTTAACCTCTGAGACAGACCAAATGCCGATATGCCGTAGATGATTCCGAAGTTGGCGGTTTTGGCCTTGCGTCTCATGTCCGAGCCTACCTCATCTATATCGACGTTAAAGAGCTTGGCAGCAGTAGAGGCGTGTATGTACTCGCCATGGCTGAAGGCGTCTATCATGGCCTTGTCGCCACTCAAGTGGGCCATAAGTCGTAGCTCGACCTGAGAGTAGTCCACGGCCAAGATTATATGTTGCTCATCAGAAGGGATGAA
>JAWXTS010000067.1:0-8685 GCA_044433305.1 Rikenellaceae bacterium
CTTGGCTCCATGCACTTCAATCAGCCTATGGTGCGTAGTGCAGCTGTGGTTCTGACTTTCTGTGCCGACATAAACCGCTTTTCTAAGTGGTGTGAGATGCGCGATGCCAAACCAGAATATGACAACTTCACATGGTACTACAATGCTACCATAGATGCTGTGCTGGCCTCTCAGAACGCAGCGCTCGCTGCCGAGCACGAGGGACTAGGAATATGCTACCTTGGCACAACAATATATACAGCAGAGAAAATCGCTGAGGTGCTAGAGCTTCCTCATGGCGTTATTCCAGTGACCACAGTAGCCATCGGCTACCCAGACACTACAACCGAGGTACCTCTTACAGATAGACTTCCATTGGAGGGTGTGGTTCACTACCAGACATACAAGGACTACACACCAGAGGACATCAACAACATATGGAGAGAGAAAGAAGCCTCACAGCTTACAGCCTCGCTATTAAAAGACAACGACCTGCCAACACTGGCCCGTATATTCACCGAGCGCAGATACAAAGGCAGCGACAACCGCGCAATATCGCGCAGTTTGCTAGAAGTCGCAAAAAGTCGCGGCTTTATGAACAACGAAGAATAGTAGTAACAGAACTTAATATATATAGTGGTAGCCTATCTAATAAAGCTGCCACTATATTTTTTTGTATTACCACAGCCATCTACAACCTCAACCTCAACGGTGTGCTTAGTGCCGTTGTACTCAAAGCGGTTAGAATCAAAGACGTGAGTTATAACACTATTCTTGGCGTCATAGTCGAACATAGCCCACTTGCCATCAATAGTAGCTTTGATTGTTGCAACACCTGAGAAGTCGTCCGAAATCGTAAATGCAAAAGACTTGCTAGAGGCCAACGACGCTCCGTTTGTCCAACGCGGAGTTATGCGTGGCGCGGTGGTGTCAGCAACAATGGTAAACTTTCCGAAGGAGGTGGTAGTAAACTCTAGTCGCGAGCCGTTAATCTTGCCACCAGCCGAAGCCAACGCCCCCTTGCTAGTCACAGAAGCCGCCCTAAGTTTATTGCCATAATGCTCTAGAGCTGAACAATCCATAGAGATAGTAATTGCCTTGTGCAGTGGTTCGTCAGTGTTGCCAACCGTATAATATGGAGCCAGCGAACGGTCATCCTTTGCGCTAGACTGCACATTAACCAACATGGATTTATATAGCACTCCCGCAGGTATGCTAACACGGACACCTTCTTTCTCACAGCTGAAGGCTGCATTATACTTTGCAACATAAGGCTCTAGGGTGCCATAGTTCGTTTCTAGGTAAGCCTTGTTGTCTTGCTCCTGCTTTGCGCGCTCGGCCTCACTATAAGCATAGCCATATATATCGAACGACAAAGTAGATTTGTTTCCGCAATCATCAATAACATCTATGCTCACGTTTTTGGTTTGTCCATTCTCACAGGTGAGAATACCATCATTTACAAGCCCATGATATATAGGTAGTTTATTACCCGGTAGGCGAGTAAGGGCATACACACTATTGCTTTTTATGCGTGCAAGAGGATAATATCCCGTGGCATTAGAGTAGCGCATATTGGCATAGCTGATATTATCTATGGTAAAGCCAAAGTTGAGCTTAGAGTCGACTTTCTGCTCAACCTTATACGCTCCCATATTAAAGCTGTTGTCATTCTTACGTCCTCTGACCTCTATGGCGAAGTAGCTAGGACGACGAATATTAACCCTCTCAACCTCGTTTATGGTATAGTTGTTAGTAGATGTAGCCTTGGTGGTATAGGTTGCCGTAACTCTATGGCGTGGCACTCCACACAAAGTGTCAACCTCTATGCGATAGATATTGACTACCACGGGAGCTATATTGTCGGTTACCTTAATAAAATTGCGAGCCAAAACATTTACAGGCACTGAGTTAGAAGTAGTCCTTATATCTAAGTGCAGGTGAGCACCAGCCGACGAGCCGCTGTTGCCTGCATAACCTATAATATCGCCCTGCTTAACTTTGAGCGCGCCCTCGGCCGGATAGAGATCCAGATTGAACGACTTGCGCGAATACTGCTGAGTCAGCGCGTAGTTGCCTATTGTTTCGTTGAATCTATCAAGATGACAATAAACCGTGGTATAGCCGTTTGGGTGAGCTATATACACAGCCTTGCCAAAGCCATAGGGGCTAACAAAAACACGATTGACATATCCATCGGCCATGGCCTTAACAGGTTGCCCAACAACACCACCAACACGTATGTCGACCCCAGAATGGAAGTGGTTGGTTCTCAGCTCGCCATAGTTGCCCGATAACTGAAGTGGGATGTTTAGTGGCGAAATAAAATCGGCCTGCTCCTGAGCATTAGTATTAACAGCAACAAAGACAAATGCCATTGCCGCAAACATTCTTATTAGGTTCTTACATTTCATATTCGTTCTGGGTTTGTATTAGGCGGTTTACAACTTCGACAACCACAGACAACTCATAGCCTGCCGAAGCTCCGCTTCTTATTAATTTATTTTTCAGTTTACATGGGTCCGCCTCGCGTGTGGCCTTCATCTTTTTTAGTAGCATCTGCTCAAGCCTATCTTTGAGAAAGTCATTGTCCAGAGCACCCATAACCCTATCTATTATATCTTTCGATATGCCTTTTTGTATCAGAGCCTGCGTAATCTTGAACTTGCCCCACGAGCTAAACGACATCTTGTCACGCACAAAGGCCTCGGCATAGCGACTATCGTCTATATACTTGCCACTCTGCAAATTACTGAGCACATCCCGAGCCTGCGCATCATCCAACCCCCACTCTCGCATAAGACGTAGTGCATCGCCAGAGCTTTTCTCAGCACGCGAGCACAAGGCCATAAGAGCGCTGAGAGCCTGCTGTGGCGTCTTTGTCTTCTTGGGATTGGGCTTATAAGCTACATATTCGTTGTATTCTGCCATAGGGCCTTCACCATTCTAAATTTATTAAACATATCGCGGCAAGGCACGACATCAACAAAGCCCAAGCCCTCCAGCATCTCGACAGTTTCAGTGGCGAACCTCTCGTTTATCTCAAAGTAAAGTTTACCTCCATGGTTAAGGTGCTTTGTGGCCAGCTGGGCAATACGATTATAGAACAACAACGGCGTAGTGTCATCCACAAACAAAGCCAGCTCTGGCTCAAAGTTAAGCACATTATCGCGCATAGCCCTTCGCTCACTATCAAGCACATAGGGAGGATTAGAAACTATAACGTCGTATTTATGGGGAAGCTCCTCGCTCAGAATATCGAGCTTAAGGATCTCAACATCAAGGCCATGCAAGCTGCGATTTATCTCAACAACCTCTAGTGCCTTATCCGAAATATCAACAGCAGCGACTCTGGCTTTTTCTATATTAGCTTTTAAGCTAAGGGCTATACATCCACTACCCGTACCTATATCCACTATGCTCTTTGCATCAGAGCTTTCACTGATTATCATCTGCACTAGCTCCTCGGTTTCGGGGCGAGGAATAAGAACCCCCTCGCGCACATAGAACTCTCTATCATAGAAACTAGCATGCCCCATAACATACTGGATAGGTCGCCAGCTTAGGCACATATCCATTGCCTTATCAAAGCTGAGTGCATGCAAATCAGCATCCTTCCTCGGCACATACTCAAAGGAGCGTTCAAGTGTCGTATCAACCAACTTATTAGGTTCTAGGACATAGTCTCTATTTGTAATCGAGCAGTATTCTTCGAGCAGCATCCTCACCATACTACGAGCCTCATTGTCTCCATATAGCGAAGACAACAAAGCAATAGACTGGGTTTCAATTTGACTCAAGGTTCTCATACCCCGCAAAGATAACCAAACACAAAAGCAACTGCAAACTTATTAGCACCAAAAAATCAGAGAGTGGCTAACTTTTAGATTAACCACTCTCCTATCAACACACGCAGGTGTTGCATACAACAAACTAATAATAAAAACGAGAACTAAACACTTTAATTGTAATATCAACCATTGGCAAGTGAGTAGCAAAAAATGCTCTAAGTTTTTTAGTTGGTTGTGCTTGTATTTATAAGTATTGCAAAATCTCTGCCACAACTATATTTTCTCTAGGCGACCTATATATTTAATAACGTTACTGTCGCTCATAAGACTCATAACAGCCTCTCCCGTTGCCGTATATAGATTTATCGCAAAGGCATAGCTGTTGCCGTTGCTGGAGGTCACGTTGAATGATATGGCCCAGCCAAAGTGAGTTTGCGAGGTGCGGTAGTTGGTTACACCAAAGGTATCAAAGTTAAGTATATTGATATACTGAGAATAACCACCACGCACAGTAGGGATATGAACCTCAACATGACTATCTACAACAGCTACATAATAATAGAAGTTGTATATAAACTGCATATCACCATTTGGAATCTCCTGCATGCTTGTGGGCACAAACTGATAGTTGTGACTGCGCACCAAGGTATCTAGCTTTGCTACGAATTCAAGATTCTTAATCTGGCGACGCTCGGCATTATCACGGACTCTGCTATGCTGAACATCTCCTGCCTCGGCATTGGCTACACTGACTGCCTCAGACAGGCCCTCAACAGCTGCATTCATGGCTGTGTTTGTGGTAGGCGTGATTGTAGCGGTAGTTGCCGTACTCACGGGAGTGGTGATAACTGTTGGGGTCTGATTCACAGCCACATCATAGCTAGTGGCACTTCTGGTGGCGGAAGGAACCTGCGCCACAGCACTAGCATCATCAACCGATGAGGCCGTAACAGAACTAGCCGTAGTGGGATTTACACGAGCCTCAGTGCTAGCATTGGGGTTATCAGGCCATGCGAACAAAGGTTCAATCGAGCCACAAGCCACAAGAGCAAAGCCCGCAATCAATAAAGAAGTTGTTATTTTCATAATTCTACCCGTTTTCATAATTAAATATTAATACAATCCAGACAATGAGCCATTATAACTTACAGTGTTATACATAGGGGTAGAAATATCTAAAGTAGCCATACCCGAAGTCGAATAAACACTAAACTTGAAAGTATAAGTGTTTGCACCAAAAAGAGACGAAGAGAATGTTATGGTCCAGCCATTGGTTGTTTGCTCGGCCACATAGCCGTTCATATCTGAGGTGATATAATTCAACATGACCATTCTATATGGAGGTACAGCACCTTGGATATAAGGCAATGAAACATCCAGCGAGTTGTCGCTAATGGTAAGATCGGCATTAGGATTATAAATCTGGTGAGGGCTGCCAGCAGGCTGCTGCTGCATGGTCATAGGTCGAAATCGAAAATTGCGCGATAGAATCAACGAATCTATATGCGCCGCAAAGGCTTTGTTTCGCTGCTCGCGCTTCTCTACTCGTTCAAGCTGCTTGGCCGACAGGGTGCGTTTCATGCGCTCTGTCTTTTGCTGGTCTTCGACTTGCTCTGCTTGCTGAGGGTCAGCCTGCGCCATAAGTCCATTAGAATTACCTATACGTTCGAGCAAGCCTACACAAGCTATCACTACTACAAAGCAGATAATGGGGAATAAGATTTTTTTCATACGGTATTTTTTTAGTTTTCATGAAGTTCTAAGCACTTAAGAACAATCACTAGAATTTGTTCACTCCCCCCAACAAACAAATTCCATACCGCACAAACAAGCAGAATAGTAGATAAAACAACTAGGACTTAAAGATATATTTTTGGAGCTAAAATAATCACAGCACAAAAAAAAGGCTAACCAACATTTATCTGTCGATTAGCCTTCTATTATTATTCTAAGGGAACAAAAACCTGCTTCCCTTGCTTACATACGGGGCAAACCCAATCTTCGGGCAGTTCCTCAAAAGACGTTCCAGCCTTTATCCCTGACTCTGGGTCCCCAACCTGCGGATTGTATATATATCCGCAAACTTCACATTCATAACTATTCATAAGCTCGATTTTTAGTTGTCACAGCATCCTATGGCAACTATCGAGCCTAAGACCAGAACCTAGTGCTTAAATACACCCGTGTAGCTCTGAGGTGATAGCTGACGAAGCTCAACCTTAACGCTCTCAGAAACTTCCAAGGTCTCTATAAAGTCTTTTATATCTTGTTTTGTGATAGCCTTATTGGTGCGTGTAAGCGACTTCAAAGCCTCATAAGGATTTGGATAGTTCTCGCGACGAAGGATGGTCTGCACACCCTCGGCAACAACAGCCCAGTTGTTCTCCAACTCAGCATCTATGGCATCCACATTAATAATCAACTTGTTAAGACCCTTAAGCAAAGATCTGAAGGCGATAACTGTATGAGACACAGGAACACCCACATTACGCAATACTGTCGAGTCGGTCAAATCGCGCTGAAGACGTGATATAGGTAGCTTAGATGATAGGTGCGAGAAAATAGCATTAGCGATACCTAGATTGCCCTCTGCATTCTCAAAGTCAATAGGATTGACCTTATGTGGCATAGCCGAAGAACCCACCTCACCAGCTTTGATTTTCTGCTTGAAGTACTCCATAGAAACATAAGACCAAACGTCACGGCTAAAGTCTATAAGTATGTTGTTTATGCGTTTAAAGCAGTCGAACATGGCTGCAAGGTTATCATAGTGCTCAATCTGAGTTGTCACCTGCGAGCGGTCTAGTCCAAGCGTGTTATTAACAAAGCCATTAGCAAAATCCACCCAGTTGATATTTGGGTAGGCAACATTATGAGCATTGAAGTTACCTGTTGCACCGCCAAACTTAGCAGGGGCAGTAATAGCTTCAAGCTGATAAAGTTGTTTCTCGATACGCTCAACAAAAACCATAATCTCCTTACCCAACATGGTTGGAGAGGCTGGTTGACCATGTGTGCGCGCTAGAAGTGGAATCTGCGCCCACTCATCAACTCGCGCTTTTAGTGTGTCCACAAGCTCACCAAGCAACGGTTTATAAACGTCTTTGATTGCCAAAGCAAGGCTATAAGGAATAGCCGTATTGTTGATGTCTTGAGAGGTAAGGCCAAAATGCACAAATTCTTTGTGGTCGGCAATACCAAGTTTATCCATACAACCCTTGATAAAGTACTCCACAGCCTTTACATCGTGGTTTGTGGTTTTCTCAATCTCTTTTACTTTATCTGCATCCTCAGTGCTGAAGTTACGATATATATCGCGCAACTTGTCATATAGCGACGAGTCTACATCACTAAGCTGAGGCAGAGGCAATTCACATAGAGCAATGAAATACTCTATCTCTACAAGCACTCTGTATTTGATTAGAGCATACTCTGAAAAATATTCTGCAAGCTGCTCGCAATTTTTTCTATAACGGCCATCGACCGGTGAAATAGCTGTAAGGCCACTAAGTTCCATACTAAATAAGGGTTAAAATCGTTCAGATTAATTACACAGAACAAAGATAATAATTCCTAAAGGAGTTTCAAACTTTTAGCAAAAACTTTTAACTTAGGCACGTTTTTAACAAATTTTGTAACTTTGATGTTAGAAAAAAAGGTATTACCTTTGGCGCTTAAAATTAACGATTAACAATGGACGGATTTATTTCTTTTATAATATATTTCGTAATCGGATTCTATCTACTAGGATTCGTGGGTCGTATATTATTTAGACTATGGTTGCGTCGTATCCAGAAACGCTACCAGCAGAACCCTCAGGGAGCTAATTTTAGAAGCTACACTTGGGGTTTTGGACAACAACAGCAGCAACAAGAACAAGAACAAAATAAAAAGGAAGGTGAGGTAACGGTGAAAGCCCAAGAAAAACAAAAACGCGTCAATAAAGACATAGGCGAATACGTTGATTTTGAGGAAATAAAAGACACCAACGACACTCACTAATAAATAATAAAGTATATATGTCTAATATTCCAGTACTAATAGGCCGATACCTGATGCTTATGAGCAAGGTATTCTCTAAGCCCGAAAAGCGAGCCATCTATCGTGCACGCATAAGCACAGAGCTGGAGAGCCTAGGCCTCAACTCAATAGGCATAGCAGCTATCATATCTGTATTCATGGGCGCAGTCATAACACTTCAGATGGCCATAAACCTGCAATCGCCATTCATACCCAAGTCACTTATAGGATATGCAACGCGTGAAACAATGGTGCTGGAGTTCAGCTCAACAGTGGTAGCACTAATTCTGGCAGGCAAGGTAGGCTCTAGCATAGCCTCAGAGATAGGCACCATGAGAATTACAGAACAGATTGATGCTCTGGAGATTATGGGCGTCAATTCGGCAAGCTACCTTATACTGCCAAAAATCATTAGCGCAGTATTCTTCTTTCCATTTCTTACTATCCTAAGTATCGGAGTGGGCATGCTGGGCGGTTATCTGGTAGTTATATTCACAGGAGCCATAAGCCCCGAACAGTACCTCGAAGGAATAAGGCTCGACTTCAAAGAATACTACATAACATATACACTTGTCAAGGCAGCGACTTTTGCCTTTATCATAACTTCAGTTTCGGGCTTCTATGGTTATTTTGCCGAAGGAAACAGCCTTGAGGTAGGTAAAGCCAGCACCAAGGCCGTTGTTGCAAGCAGCATAACAATATTGGTATTCAACCTTCTTCTGACACAATTATTTTTGACTTAGAGTTTAGTATGATAACAGCAAAGAATGTAACCAAGATTTTTGGTGAGCACACAGTGCTAAAGAACATATCAACAACCTTTGAGCAAGGTAAGACAAACCTTATTATAGGTCAGAGTGGCTCGGGAAAGACAGTACTGCTTAAATCGCTTGTA
>JAWXTS010000068.1:0-8526 GCA_044433305.1 Rikenellaceae bacterium
CTGATTTGAGTAGCAACATATATAAAATCATGGGCAACAACACTAGCTCTGATTACACCCCTATGTGGGCCTCGTGTACGGTGAGTCATAATGGTACAGATTGGTATCAAGTGGGTGTACGCTTCAAGGGTAATTCTAGTCTTTCGCAGACCTATTCGTCGGGCAATAGAAAGCTGTCGTTGAAACTAGATTTTGACCAATACGAAGATTCGTATCCAGCACTAACAAATCAGCGTTTTTATGGCTTCAAACAGCTTAACCTGAACAATAACTACAACGATGAGTCGTTAATGAGAGAGAAGGCTGGTACAGACTTGTTTCGTGACTTTGGGCTAGCCGCAGCGCATACAAGTTTCTGTGCGGTATATATCAATGATGATTATTATGGCGTCTACACCATAGTTGAGGAGGTGGACGATACGGTTATCAAAACTCAGTTTGAGCAGAGCACTGGTAACCTATATAAACCAGAGGAGACAGCAGGAAGATTCTCAAGCGGTTCTTATGATACTGACGAACTTGGCCTTAAGACCAACACTCTAAGTCCTAATTATAGTGATGTTAAAGAGTTGTATAATGCAATCAATAGCTCGACACGAAGCTCCGACGAGCAGGCATGGAAAGATAGGCTAGAGGCAGTCTTTGATGTTGATGGGTTCTTGAAGTGGTTGGCTGGTAATACGGCTATTCAGAACTGGGACTCTTATGGCAATATGGCACATAACTATTATTTGTATAATAACCCTGATACTGATTTGCTGACTTGGATACCTTGGGATCATAACGAGTCGTTGCAGAATGCTACGGGAAACTATAAAACCTTTACACCAACCCAGCTTAGCAGTAGTAGCTATACGGGTAGCTCGTGGCCACTGATATATTACCTTATGAATATAGACGAGTACCAAGAGATATACTATGAGTATTTAGATGAGTTTGTGTATGGTGTTTTTGAGCCTACACGAATGATAGCAATTTATAATACCTATTATGAACTGCTTAAAGATTATGCCTATGCTGAGGAGGATGGTCGCACGTTCCTTAGTGATGACTCGGATTTTGATGATGCCGTTTCGACTCTCAAGACCCATGTCATGGTTAGATATAATGTGATGGTGGGATACCTAGATTAATACCAACATACTTTGTTTTTGGAGAGCCTCGATACCTAAAAGTAATTAACTTTTATTAGGTATCGAGGCTCAATTTTTTAATTATATTATGTTATTGATATTGGCTGTATTATGATATAAATTTGTAATCATTACAAATAAGGGAATCTTAGGCATAATTCTTGGTTCGCTACTTCTTGGTTTGCAGCACAAGTGTACTGTCAATTATTACCTTAAAAAAACTTTTAAATCATAAAAACAATGGAATCAATAATCAATTCTATGCTACCCGAGTTTTCGGTGCAGGCATACCACAAAGGTACATTTAAGACAATTTCTTCAGACGATGTAAAAGGCAAGTGGGCTATATTTTTCTTCTATCCTGCCGACTTTACGTTTGTTTGCCCAACAGAGTTGGTCGATATGGCCGAGAAGTATGAGCAGTTTATAGCCATGGGCGTTGAGGTGTACTCGGTTAGTTGTGACACTCACTTTGTACATAAGGCTTGGGCTGACACTTCAGAGTCGATAGGTAAGATAAACTATCCGATGTTGGCAGACCCAACAGGGCTTTTGGCTCGTGCCTTTGGCGTTATGATAGAAGAGGCAGGAATGACCTACCGTGGAACCTTCGTGGTTGATCCAGAAGGCTTGGTTAAGCTTGCCGAAGTTCAAGATAACTCGATAGGCCGCAACGCTGACGAGCTTATGCGTAAGGTTGAGGCTGCTCAGTTTGTTGCCTCTCATGACGGCGAGGTGTGTCCTGCAAAATGGAAAAAAGGTGGCGAGACCCTAACACCAAGCATTGACCTAGTGGGTAAAATCTAAATCAGAAGTAGTATGCTTACTAACCAAATGAAAGAACAGTTGAAAGGTCTTTTCTCTGGGTTAGCTTCGCAGTACACATTTAATATCTCTCTAAGCGATTCGCACCCTAGTGGACAAGAACTTAGGGAGATGCTTTATGATGTGGCGGAGTGCTCACCAAAAATATCTATTGAACTGAATGTGGGCTTGGGCCTACAATTTGACATCTTGAAAGATGGGGTAGATAGCGGTGTGAGTTTTCGTGCTGTGCCAAATGGTCACGAGTTTAACTCGCTGCTACTGGCCATTCTTAATATGGATGGCAAGGGCAAGAACTTGCCCGATGAGTTTATCACGCGACGCATAAAATCACTTAAGGGTGACATTGCGCTTACTACATATATGTCGCTTACGTGTACCAACTGCCCCGATGTGGTGCAGGCTCTAAACGTTATGGCCATGCTCAGTGAGGGTAATATTAAGCACCAGGCGGTTGATGGAGCACTTTATGAGGATGAGGTCAAGAGTAAAAATATTCAGGCCGTGCCTACGGTGTATGTCAATGGCGAATTACTGCACGTTGGCCGCGGCACGATGTCCGAGTTCTTGGATAAGCTAGAGGATAGGTTCGAGAGCCAAGCGAGCGGTCAGGTAGTAGAGAAAGAATACGACTTGATTGTTGCTGGGGCAGGTCCCGCGGGAGTGTCGGCTGCTATATATACAGCGCGCAAGGGCCTTAAGGTTGCTATTATTGCAGAGCGCGTAGGTGGACAGATCAACGAAACCACAACCATAGAGAATATCCCATCTGTTAAGCAGACCATAGGAACTAAGCTGGCTTCTGATTTGAGGGAGCATCTAGGCGAATATGATATTGATGTGCTTGAGAACCGTAAGATTGAGGTTGTCGAGTCGTCAAATGGACTTAAGAAGGTGCTTGTAAGAGGAGGTGAGGCCTACCTTGCTCCTCAGCTTATTGTTGCAACGGGTGCAGCGTGGCGACGTCTAGGCGTGGTGGGCGAGAGTGAGTATATAGGTCGCGGTGTGGCCTTTTGTCCTCACTGTGATGGACCGCTGTTTAAGGACAAAACGGTGGCTGTTGTAGGTGGTGGTAACTCGGGCATTGAGGCAGCCATAGACCTTGCAGGAATATGCAAGAGAGTTGTTGTTGTAGAGTTTATGGAGAGCCTAAAAGCAGATCTTGTGCTCCAAGATACAATGAACCAGCTAGGTAATGTAGATGTCTTTACTAATACTCAGACCATGGAGATTGTAGGCGATGGAACTAAGGTTACCTCACTCCTAGTTATGGATAGACAAACCAAGGGCCAGCAGGAAATTGCTCTGGATGGTGTGTTTGTTCAGATAGGACTCAGCGCAAATTCTGAACTGTTTAAGGATATTGTGGCTACAAATCGTATAGGCGAGATAGAGACAGACCGTAATGGCCGTACTTCTAGAACGGGTATCTATGCCGCTGGCGATGTCAGCGATGTGTCCTACAAGCAGATTGTTGTTTCTATGGGCGAGGGAGCTAAAGCCGCACTTGCTGCCTTTGATGATAGAATCCGCGGACAGATGTAAGTACTTATAGACATCCTTACTAAATAAGAGAAGGGGATGACCAACAATATTACTTGTCGGTCATTCCCTTCACTTATTTCATGACTAAAAGTCTTATAGATTAAGAATCTCTACAATGCCATTAGATAGTTCTGTGTTCTCCATTATGCCATTGATTTTCTCAGCACCTGTGCCATAAGTGTAGACAGGGATAAGGATGCCTGAGTGGCTGTTTGTTGAGAACTCGTAGTTAACACCGCTGTCTGATTTGGTGAAGTCTTCTTCGCCGCTAACTAGAGATAGTCCGCCTGTCTCGTGGTCAGCAGTAACAACTACTAGTGTGCCTGGGTTCTTGTCTGCAAAGTCCATTGCTATTTTCACGCACTCTTCAAAGTCTATTGTCTCAGCAAGTAGTTCCTCTGCATTGTTTGCATGGCCCATCCAGTCGATTTGAGAACCCTCGACCATAAGAACAAAGCCCTCTGGATTTTGAGATAGGCGCGCTAGGGCAGCCTCGGTTGCTCTAGGCAAAAAGTCACCACGACCCTCAGCCATTGATTTGATGTGGTCTTGCTCGAACAAACCCAAGATACGACCCTCTGGTGCAGCGTTAAGCTCGTCCATGTTGCGAACGATATTAAAACCTTTGGTTGGGGCGATGTCGATTAGCTTTGTGCCATTAACCTCTTGCTCAAAATATTTCTCACCACCACCGATAGCAATATCTACGTCAGAGTCTACTAGTTGTTGTGCTATTTGTTCGTATTGGCCACGGTTCTCGACATGAGCATAGAAAGCAGCTGGTGTTGCGTGCTGTATAGTACATGCTGCAACCAGACCTGTTGACTTGCCTTTAGCTTTAGCTTTTACGGTCATCGAGTAGCAAGTGTCTAGGGTAGGGGTAAGGCCTAGCATGCTGTTGTTGGTTTTGTGTCCACAAGCTAGGGCTGTGCCTGCTGCTGCCGAATCCGTAACGCGATTGTTTGCCGAGTATGTTTTTATAAGGGCAACGTTCTGAGCGCGGTCAAATGCTGTTGGCTGGTATCCGTTCTCGACCATAAGCATAGATGCTTGGGCTAGACCCATGCCATCACCAATCAAGAAGATTACGTTTTTCACTTTCACCTCTTGTGGTGCGTTTGTTGCACTATTGCAACAGCCCATCATTGTTGCTGCAATAGCTAGGGATAGTAATAGTTTTCTCATGTTGTGTCTAATTATAATTTTTTGCAAATGTACTGCTTTCTGATTGATTTGGTGTTTCATTATGGTTAATTTTTTATACTTATTATAATAATATGGTTTGTGTGAAGTTTAAAGAATATTTTAAAAACTTGGATTTTTAAAGAGGTTTTTTGAATTTTTTTTGTATCTTGCGTTAACGACCATAATTTATTTAATTAATACTTGGTTAATAAACGGTCACAAATCCCTGTCTTCTAGGTTCTTTAGATAAGTATAAAATATAAAAGATTTAGTGTATGAAAAATATAAAAGATTTATTTGAGCTTAACCCTTGCGTTAACCAAAAAGGCGTTCAGTATAAAAACAATTTGGTCAAAAGACAGATTGTTGCTTATATGGCGGTTAAGGGTGAGTGCGCAATAGCCACGCTAGCTAAACATATAAATATAAGTATTCCTTCTATCACTAAATTAGTGCTTGAGCTTGTTGCCGACGGTATCGTATCTGACAATGGCAAGATTAGCACCGAGGGCGGACGTAGACCAAATATATACGGACTCTCTAGTAGCTCCATGTTCTTTATAGGTGTCTATGTGGGCTTTGACGGCATGTCTATGGTTGTTACCGACTTGCATAGCAGAGTGGTGGCATCGCAGGTTGTAGCCGACTTTGTTATAGAGAATACACAAGAGTCTTTCGACAAGTTCTTTAATATACTAACTGATTTTATTGAGCACTCGGGAGTGGTGGTTAACAGAGTAATAGGTATGGGTGTTAGTATGGCAGGTAGAGTTAATCCTGCCTTAGGAATAAATTATGCTTTCTACACTTTCTTAGAAGATTCTCTTGCCAAGACCATAGAGGATAGAACAGGAATAAAAACTCTTATAGAGAATGATGTGCGTGCCAAGTGCTATGCCGAATATTTCTCTAGCGAGACGAGACCTAATAATGCCATATTCTTGGAGCTGGGCATGGGCGTGGCTGTGGGCATAATAGTTAATGGTGAGCTATGCTATGGTAAGTCTGGTTTTGCAGGCGAGTTTGGGCATATACCATTCTCGGATAACGATATTTTGTGCTATTGTGGTAAGAAAGGATGCCTTGAGACAGAGATTTCGGGTAAGGCTATAGAGCGAAATATGAACCATAAGCTAGAGCAGGGATTAAGTTCGCAGCTAACAGAAAAATATAAAGCCAAAGGCAGGGTGAATATTTCCGATATTGTGGATGCAGCACTGGAAGATGACCATCTTGCTATCGAGACTTTTATTGAGGTGTCGGAGAAGGTGGGGCGCAGCTTGGGTTACCTTCTAAACGTATTTAATCCAGAGACGGTGGTCATCGGTGGTAGCGTTGCCAGAGTAGGCGAACATATATTGCTGCCGATAAAATCTGCCGTTAACAAATATTCGCTTAAGCTTGTAGCAGGAGATACAGAATTTAGGATTTCTGATGATGATGTCGAAAAGTCAGCATTGGGGGCAGCGATGCTTATCCGTAAACATATACTAGGATTATAAAAAAAATGAGTACTGAGAATGATATTTTAACTGGTTCGTTGGTTCGCTTGCGCGCCCTAGAGCCAGAAGACGTTGATTTATTATATAGATGGGAGAACGATGTTGATGTTTGGAAAGTGAGTAACACGGTGGTTCCATTTTCTAAATATACCTTGCGTCAGTTTATCGAGAACCAAAGATGTGATATTTATGAAACACGCCAACTGAGACTTATAATAGAATTGGTAGAAACGCAGAAACCTGTGGGGGCAATAGATTTGTTTGATGTCGATCCTTATAACTGTCGTGCAGGTGTGGGAGTGTTGATTTATGGTGACCAAAATGAGGGGCAGGGATATGCTTCTCAGGCCTTGGGACTACTTATAAAATATAGCTTTATGGTGCTTATGTTGCATCAGTTGTATTGTAGCATCGTTGTGCAGAATACACGTAGCTTCAATTTGTTTCGTAGCAAGGGCTTTACGGTTATCGGTGTTAAGAAGGAGTGGACACGCACTACCTCGAACTGGCAGGATGAGTATATGTTGCAGCTGTTAAACCCTAAAGAAATTTAGCATATCGGGAATCTCGACCATGGCACTATAACGTCCAGAGTCGGGGTCTATCTCACAGCATAGGTGACGTAGTCCGTTTGTGACCACCACCATTGGGGCCTTGATAACGCTGTTGTATCTTACCGCCTGAGCAAATACTTTTTGTGTTATCTCGACCTCTGTGCTCTTGCACTCGATGAGCATAAGTGGTTTTAGCGCAGTGTCAAAGACTACTATGTCGGCCCTCTGAGATAACCTTCCTAGCATTACGGGATGTTCTTGAGATATGTGAGATGCGCTTACGCTACGGTGTTCTATAATATAATGTATGAAGTTCTGGCGCACCCATTCCTCGGGGGTGAGCAGTAGCCATTTATGTCGTATGTTGTCCCAGATGAACTCTGCCCCGTCGACCTTCTTGATGCGGAAGTTGCTTAAGGGGAAATTTAATTTTTGAGGCATTGTTTGAAAATAAATAAATTTTTTATATCTTTACAAAAAGTAGAATTTTGGTATCTAAAGTTCTATTTTATATTTTAAAGAATAAATAAATTTAATAGCTATAAAACTAAAACAAACTACAATAATACTAAAAAATGGTCATGGAAACAAACGAAAAAGCAAAAAAAGAAGAGGCGTTGTTGTATCACTCGCAAGGCCGCCCAGGTAAAATTGAAGTAGTACCATCAAAACCTTATGCTACGCAGAAGGATTTGTCGCTAGCATATTCTCCTGGAGTTGCACAGCCTTGTCTTGAAATTGAGAAAAATCCAGCAGACGCTTATAAATATACAGCCAAAGGAAATCTAGTTGCTGTAATATCTAATGGTACAGCCGTTCTAGGTCTAGGAAATATCGGCCCACTAGCAGGCAAACCAGTAATGGAGGGTAAAGGTCTATTATTCAAAACTTTCGCTGATGTTGATGTATTTGATATTGAGGTGGATACAGAGAACATAGACGAGTTTATCCAAACAGTAAAAAATATAGCTCCAACATTCGGAGGTATCAATCTTGAGGATATTAAAGCCCCAGAGTGCTTTGAAATCGAAACTCGATTGAAAGAAGAACTTAACATCCCTCTTATGCACGACGATCAGCATGGTACAGCCATCATCTCGTCAGCAGCCCTTTTGAATGCTCTAGAGCTTTCGGGTAAAAAAATCGAGGACATTAAAATCGTAGTTAACGGTGCTGGTGCAGCTTCTATATCATGCTCAAAACTTTACTTGTCTCTAGGTGCTAAGCTAGAGAATTTTGTTTTGTGTGATAGTAAGGGTGTTGTTTCTCAGGCTCGTACAGACCTAAACCCTATGAAGAGCCAGTTTGCTACTGCACGCGAGATAACAACTCTTGAAGAGGCTATCAAGGATGCTGACGTATTCTTGGGTGTTTCTGTTGCCGATGTTCTTACTAAAGAGATGGTTCAAAGCATGGCTCCAAACCCTGTTGTGTTTGCGCTTGCTAACCCAAATCCAGAGATTAGCTATCAGGCTGCTATGGAGTCTAGAGAGGATATCTTGTTTGCCACAGGTCGTTCAGACTATCCTAACCAGGTTAACAACGTATTGGGCTTCCCTTATATCTTCCGTGGTGCACTAGACGTTTATGCTACGGCCATCAACGAGGAGATGAAGATTGCTGCCGTTCACGCGTTGGCAAAACTAGCTCACGAGCCAGTTCCAGCAGAGGTTCTTACAGCCTATGGTGTTGAGAGCATGGAGTTTGGTCCTAAGTATCTTATTCCAACGCCTGTTGACTCACGACTTATCGTTGAGATTTCTTCAGCGGTTGCCAAAGCAG
>JAWXTS010000069.1:0-8516 GCA_044433305.1 Rikenellaceae bacterium
TGTCTATGCCTTTTGGTACCAGCTCCAAGAAGAAAGGCTGAGAACGGTAGGCGTTCATCCTATCTCCAAAGCTCTCCAATACCTGCTTCTCTAGTGCAATGACCTTCTCTGGATCGCCCACGGCAAGACACTTCTCGGGAGCAAAGTCCAGAGCCTCGACAAAATTCTCTACTCCCATAGGTTTCATCTTGGTAAGATACATCTCGTGCTGAGCATATTTGTCTTCTGGGTTTTCTGTTATGATAAACTCGTCCTTGTAGGCTAGTAGAGTTATGCCAGCAGCCTTGGCCAGTTCATAGAAACCAGGTATAAGCTCTCGCTCAAGAGTGTTCTGGTAAATGACCTGCTGTGTGGTTACGTCAATGATTTTGCCACCATTGAAAGACAATACAAAGCCGCCAAACTTATCTAGCTCCAACTGCTTTGCTATGGGCATCACGCCGTATGTGGGGCGGCCCGAAGCTATGACTAGCTTAACACCTTTTTGTTGAACCCTCGATAGGGTTTTCATGGTATGTGGTGTAATCTGGTTTCTGCAGTTTGTTAAAGTGCCGTCTATATCTAGTACAAGAATTTTATAATCCATATCTGTATGTGAAAGGTTCTTCAAAGTTACAAAAATACAAATTTTAACTTTAACAATAGCAATTTGTGATACATATTATTATCTTTGTGACTTAACCCAAATACATTATTATGAATATGAAATTTCCATTATTATTATCAGTTGCTGCATGTATATGCTTGATGTCTACTGATGTAGTTGCAAAAACTCCCCAGAACAATAATAACTCACAAACCTCTAAGGTTGTGACAACATCAAAATCGGGAAAAACTACCACCACCACAACTACCACTGTTGTGACTTCAAAAACACAGGTTGTTTCTTCTTCTGCTCGCCCTAGTTTTAAGAGCAAGGACTTTACTACTATGGTATATAAAGCCTACCCTCAGAGTGGCTCTTCTGTGTCACTTATGGGTACACGTTATAGACTTACCATCAAAGGTGATCAGATGACTTCTACTTTGCCATACTATGGCCGTGTAACTTCTGGCAACGGCAGTGAGGGTCTTACTTTCTCTGCTAAGATTTCGGACTACAAAGAAGTTGCTGGCAAGCGCGATTCAAAGACTATAACTTTTACCGCTCGCACAAACGAGGATAAATACACCTTTACAATAGATGTAGATTCTGCAGGCGACGTTTATATCTACGTTAAACCTACTAACAAACAGTCAATAGCCTTTGACGGAGAGCTTGCTAACTAGTTAGGGGATATTCATATACTTGTGGCTCTGTATGGATATGAGCCACTTAGGATTTGCTTTGACATACTCGGTTATATGGTGCATCATCGTTTGATGTTGCTTCCACTCAGGCTGAAGATATAGCAAGCAGTCTTTGCCCACCTTGGCGGCACACTTCTCTGCCCACTCAAAGTCTTCATGAGTCTGTATTATAACCTTTAGCTCATTAGCCTTTTTATAGATGCCCTCTAGCGGGGGCATCTGTTTTTTTGGTGATAGGCATACCCAGTCAATGTCGCCACTAAAAGGATGAGACCCCGAAGTCTCGATAAATATCTCTACGCCCTTTTGGTGAAGCATCTTTGTTATTGGACCCAGAGGATACATCAGAGGCTCGCCACCAGTGATTACGATGGCTTTTGCTGGATTGTCTGTTGCACGCTCCACGATTTCACTTATAGGAGTAGGGGCATACATCTTGGGATTCCATGTAAATTTGGCATCACACCACGCACAACCCACGTCACATCCTCCAAGGCGAATGAAATAAGCAGCCTTGCCAGAGTGGTATCCCTCGCCTTGTATTGTGTAAAAATCTTCTGCTAGTGGCAGCAAGTTGCCTTCTTGTAGTTCTTCTTGGTTAGTCATTGCAGATTTTGTAGATGTCCTTCAGGTTGCGTCCTAGTTGCTCGTAGTCGAGACCATAACCAACGATAAAGTCATTTGGGATAGTTCTTGCGTGGTATTTAATTGTGAAAGTGCCCTTGTAGGCCTCAGGCTTGTATAGTAGTGTGGCCACCTCCACGCTTGCAACCTTATGTTGCTCAAGAGTATTTAGCATGTGACCAATACTGTTGCCCGTATCTACGATGTCCTCTACTATGATTACGTGTCTGCCCTCGATGTTGTCGTTCAGGCCAATTAGTTCTTTTATGTTGCCCGTAGAGCTAGTTCCAGAATAAGAGGCAAGTTTGACAAAAGAAACCTCGCAGTTGAAATCTATGTTCTTCATAAGGTCGGCCGCAAACATAAAGGCTCCATTAAGTACGACAAGTAGCAAAGGTGTTGATGGACAATCTTTATAGTCGCTATTGATTTTTGTTGCTAGTTCGGCTATCGACTCTTGCAGTTGTTCGTGAGTAATATCAACTTTGAACGTTTTGTCTAGAAGGGTTACCGTTTTCATTTAAGTATTTTTTATTATTTTTGCAGTGTTGTTTGAGTTAACTCTGATTTTAAACAACAAAAGTAATAATTAAAATTAAATTTATGACACCAAAAGTTAGTATTATCATGGGAAGTACCTCAGATATGAAGGTAATGGAGAAGGCAAGTGAGATTTTAGAGCAATTTGAAATCCCTTACGAGATTAACGCATTGTCTGCACACCGTGTTCCAGATCTTGTTGCCGAGTTTGCAAACAACGCACAGAGCCGCGGGGTTGAGGTTATTATTGCTGCTGCTGGCGGTGCCGCTCACCTACCAGGTGTTATTGCTGCCTCTACGCCACTTCCAGTTATTGGAGTGCCTATCAAATCATCAAATTCTATCGATGGATGGGATAGCATACTTTCTATCCTTCAAATGCCTACTGGCATACCTGTTGCTACTGTTGCTCTAGATGGTGCTGCCAATGCTGCTATTCTTGCTGCACAGATTGTTGCTGTGGGTGACGATGCTGTGAAACAAAAAGTTAAAGACTATAAGTATAACTTGAGCAAAAAGATAGAGAAAGCAAATCAGGACCTAGCTCAAATCAAAGGTAACTTTAAAACTAACTAGTATATGGAGTTAAACGTAGCACTTGCTTTTTTACTTACTATCGGTGCAGGCCTTGCAACCGGTATAGGCAGTGTGCTCGCTTTTTTCACCAAACATACAAACAAAAAATTATTGTCATTCTCGCTGGGTCTCTCAGCGGGAGTGATGATATATGTGGCCTTTGTCGAGCTTCTGTTTTCGGCCATAGAAACTCTTGGCAAGCAATTTAGTGAGCAGAGCGCGCAGCTATATGCCACTCTTGCTTTCTTTGGCGGCATTGTTCTGGCGGCTCTTATAGACAAGATGGTGCCTAGTGCCGAGAATCCTCACGAGATTCGAGGTGTCGAGTGCATGGAGGGTATGGATACTGAAGATTGCGCTCAGGTGGAGTCGGCATCTGAAAAAAATCTAGCGCGAATAGGCATATTTACGGCTCTGACTCTTGCTATACACAACTTCCCTGAGGGTATCGCCACCTTTGTGGCCACCCTGCAAGATACTCAGGTGGGTGTGGCTATTGCCATTGCGGTTGCCATACATAATATCCCTGAGGGTATCGCGGTTGCCATACCTATTTACTTTGCCACTCGCAATAAGAAGAAGGCCTTTTGGTTGTCCTTTAGTTCGGGCCTTGCCGAACCTCTAGGTGCTCTTGTAGCCTACTTTGTGCTTATGCCTTATCTATCGCCACTGCTTATGGCTGTGCTGTTTGCAGCTGTGGCAGGTATTATGGTTTATATATCTTTTGATGAGCTGCTGCCCGCAGCACGAGAGTATGGCCAGCACCATATATCTATATATGGATTGCTTATTGGTATGGCTGTTATGGCTGCAACATTAATAATGACTGCTTAAGAAAAAATGAGAAAACTAACCAATAACGAGAAGGGTATGATAGCTATCATACTTATGTTTTTGATAGGTATAGCTGTGCGTTGGGAATTTGTCAGCACAGAAATCTCTGAAGCTATATCCAACTTGCTGGGGCTTGGTAAATAACCCCTAGTTGGCGTCTTCTATTACTATGATGGTTTCGCCTTCGCGTTTCATCAAGAAATTCTCACGCGCATAACGCTCTAGGAACTTGTCGTCCTTAAGGTTCTCGATAAGAGCACTGTCTTCTATGATGTTGTCCTGATAGTACTGAATCATGTTTTTAAGGTCCTCTATATCTGCTATTATCTCGTGTCTTTTGGCTAGGTTGTTCTGGTCAAAAAATAGCATATAGCTCAAGAAGCCAACAACCAATATTGCCAGCAGAACGTACTTCTTATTTATCTTAAAGCGTTTCATAGTTTACTATTTCCAAAATTTATAAAAATGGTGCACAGGGCCAAATCCGTGTCCTATCTTGTATGTTGCTCCAGCAGATATAGCCTCGTGTATATACTCTTCGGCCTTTTCTACGGCTGTGGCAGACTCGAATCCATGGGCCAAAAAAGATGCTGTTGCAGAGGATAGGGTGCAGCCCGTACCGTGGGTGTTTTTGGTGTCTATCTTTGTGTAGCAGTACTTGCTGAGCTTGCCACCTGCCTCAAATAGATAGTCGTTTAGCTCGTGGCCACTCATGTGGCCTGCCTTAATTAGAACAGCCTTTGCTCCTAGCTCGAACACTTTTTGTGCTGCCTCTATAAAGTCATCCTCAGAGTCTATCTTAAGTCCTGTGATAAACTCTAGTTCGGGTATATTTGGAGTTATAATATCGGCCAGAGGGAATAGCAACTCCTTGATGGCCTCTATTGCTTGGTCGCTAATGAGCTTGTGCCCTGAGGTCGAAATCATAACGGGGTCGAGCACTATGTTTTTGAAACTAAACTCCTTTATAGCTCTGGCAACCTGCTCTACACATTCTTTTGTAGGTAGCATACCAAGCTTCAGGGCATCGACCTTGAGGTCTGTTGCCACCGAGCATATCTGCCGAGTAACAAAAGCATCTTCGACTATCATCACGTCATCTACGCCAAGCGTGTTCTGTGCGGTGAGAGCTGTTATCACCGACGAGCCATAGCAGCCACAGGCAGATATAGCTTTCAAATCGGCCTGAATGCCCGCGCCACCGCTACAATCAGAGCCTGCAATGGTAAGTACTATTTTATATTCTTGAGTCATAATATCCGTTTTTTTAGAAGTGTGAAAAAGTTTTTAGCCTCTCAAGTTGGCTAGGCTCTAGCCCCAGCCACTCTACGCCAGCCTCTGAGCTTATGTGTCCTATCTTGTATAGAGGTTTGCCAAAGGTAGTAAGATAATCTTGCATTAGCTGCTTACATTGCTCTTTTTTTACTGTCACTAGCAACTGGTAGTCCTCGCCACCACTTATGGCCGTTACAACATCCACCGAGGTGGGTATGCGTGAGGCGTCTATCTTCGCACCAAAGGTCTTGGTTATGTGCTTAATATCGTTCAGCAGTCCGTCAGATATATCGACCATGGCATTCACCGCAGCTTGCTTGCCTAGCCATACGCCCGATTCTATCTGAGGCGTTGGGGTGTGGTGCATATCAACTAGCCTTTGTTCCTCTGTACTCCAGTCTTCTTTGTCCTCTAGCTTAGATAGGATTATCTCCAGCCCTGCTGCCGACTCACCAAGCGAGCCAGTGACCAATATGCAGTCGTGCTCTTGTGCGGTGGTTCGGTATTTTATATTTTCCTTATTGAGCTTACCAACGGCAACTACATTGATTACTATCTTGTCACCTCCGACCGTGTCGCCCCCAAGCAGAAGAACGTTGTGTTGCTGTGAGAGACTCTTGTATCCTTCTATGAAATCTAAGGCCCAGCTGCTGTCAAGATCTTTGGGCAGCGAGATAGACATGAACGAAGCGAAGGGAGCTGCCCCCATGGCGGCCACGTCGCTAAGGTTTACGGCTAGCGATTTATGGCCTAGCTGCCCAGCACTTATGGCCTCGCGCACAAAGTGAACATCCTCGACCAACATATCCGTTGTTACGACCATCGCGCTGTTGTCGCCTGTGCCAATAACAGCACAGTCGTCGCCTATGCCCTTGCAGTCGTGCTCGGTAAAACTATCAATAAAGCCCTCTCCAGAGAATACTGATGTTAATTTATCGATAATTCCACTTTCACTTATCTTGTTGGTAGTCATTGTTTTAGCCTTATTTTTGTTGTTTTGCTCAGAAAATCACTACAAATTTATATTAAAAATTGAAAATACGTGCGTACCTTTGTTCTTAAATATTTAAATTAACTATATATGAAGTTACTTATTATAAACGGCCCTAACCTTAATCTGCTTGGCAAACGAGAGCCAACAGTGTACGGTTCGCAGACTTTTGAAGACTACTTAGAGACTCTACGTTCAAAGTATTCTGATATAACACTAGACTACTATCAGTCTAATGTCGAGGGCGAGATAATAAATGCTATACATAATGCAGACGGAGTATATGAAGGTGTTTTGCTTAATGCAGGTGGTTATACCCATACCTCTGTTGCCATAGCAGATGCCATAGGAGCCGTGGGCGTGGATGTTGTCGAGGTACACATATCTTGCATCTTGGCTCGCGAGGAGTTTAGACACGTGTCTATCATATCTCCAAAATGTAAAGGGTCTATCATGGGATTTGGGCTGGACTCTTATAAGCTAGGAATTGAAAGTTTTAAATAAAATTAAACCTCTGTAAATGAGAAAAAGAACAAAGATTATTGCAACCGTTTCTGACAGAAGATGTGAAGTTGAATTCATAAAGTCGTTATTTGATGCAGGTATGAATGCCGTACGTATCAACTCGGCCCATGTAACACCCGAAAGTGCCCTTGTCATAGTAGAAAATACTCGCAAGGTATCAGATAGAATAGCTCTTATTCTTGATACCAAAGGCCCTGAGGTTCGTGTAACATCACTAGATGAAAGCATAGAAAAAGGCATCGAAGTTAAAACAGGCGATATTGTATATATAAAAGGTTCTGATAGCAACGAGGCATCAACACGCCAGATGGTCTATCTAAACTATAAAGATATTGTCGCAGATGTTCCCGTAGGCTCTATGGTACTTATAGACGACGGTGAGCTTGAGCTTGCAGTAATCGGCAAAGTAGATTGTGCTCTAGAGTGTCAGGTTCGCAACAACGGCTACATTGGTGGTCGCAAGAGCGTTAACCTTCCAGGGGTGTCTATCAATTTGCCTTCTGTGACTCCTAGAGACAAGATGTTTATTGAATGGGCCATAGAAAACGACCTTGACTTTATCGCTCACTCTTTTGTGCGCAAGAAAGAAGACGTGTTGGCTGTTGATGAGATACTAAAAGAACACAATAGCCCAATAAAGATAATCTCTAAAATCGAGAACCGCGAGGGTGTAGATAACATAGACGAGATTCTAGATTACACTTATGGCGTGATGGTTGCTCGTGGAGACTTGGGTGTGGAGATTCCTGCCGAGAAGATTCCTATCACTCAGCGTATGTTGGTTGAGAAATGTATAGAGAGCAAGAAACCAGTTATTATAGCTACACAGATGCTTCACACGATGATTAAAAACCCTAGGCCTACACGTGCCGAGGTTAGTGATGTTGCAAATGCGATATACCAACAAGTAGACTGTGTTATGCTTAGTGGCGAGACAGCCAATGGTGACTACCCTCTAGAGGCGGTGGAGACTATGGCTCGTATTGCTGTTGAGATTGAGCACGACGCTACAAATACAGAGAAGAATATAGACCGCAATCTTGTTCGTATCAACAATGAGGTTACAGCACAGTTGTGTCGCTCGGCCGTTAGAGCAAGTATGAACCTGCCTATAAGAGCTATTGTTATTGATTCTCTGTCTGGTCGTACAGGTCGCTACCTTTCGGCTTTCAGATGCGAGAAGTCTGTTTATGCGCTATGCTATCGTAAGTCTGTCATGCGTCATCTTGGCATATCTTATGGTATATATGCTATACATAGCGAGCCATCTGCAAACCACGATGGTTTCTTGTTGAGTGTACTATACTACTTGCAAGACAAGAAGTGGCTGATGAAAGAAGATAATATCGTTGTTCTGGGTGGCACTTTTGGAGCTGCCAAGGGAGCTTCGTTTATGGAAATAGGTAATGTCCTAAACCTTGAGCAGAAGGCTCTTAAGTTTAAAAAATAGTTTAGTTTCGCCGCTAACCCAAACAAAGAAATGAAGAATATTCTTGAGTGCCATGGTGTTGGTGCTCAAGATTATTTTTTTATTACACTAAAATTATGTTAGCAATGGTTGATACTATTAGAGGCAAATTTGCCGAACTCTTTGGTCAGGGTGCACAGACTTACATGTCCTCTGGACGAATAAATCTTATCGGTGAACATACCGATTATAACTATGGCTTTGTTGTGCCTGCTGCAATAAACTATGGCATCTATGCCGCAGTAAAGGCCAACGGTGGGCAACTCTCACGCATATATTTCAACGACTTGGATTTATTCTTCGAGGTCGACTTGTATGGTCAGAAGCCTGATAATCAGAGCGCGCTCTATGTCTATGGAGTCGTGCAGGGCATGCGTGATAAGGGCTTTGATG
>JAWXTS010000070.1:0-8413 GCA_044433305.1 Rikenellaceae bacterium
TGTAGTAATCTGGATATTCGCGCTTATCTCCGTCAATAAATATCATATCAAAGCACTCCCCTATCTTTGGGGCTATATCTAGTGCCGAACCTACGTGTTGCACAATCTTGTGGCCGTGGGGGCTGCGAGCGAAGAACTCGGCTGCAATATCCTCCAGCTCGTCATCAACCTCTATGGTGTGAAGTCTTGCATTGTCATCAAGACCGCAGGCCATACTCAGGGCCGAGTAGCCAGTGAAGGTTCCTATTTCCAAGATTTGTTTTGGGCGCAGCATCCTCACCAACATCTCAAGCAGCTTGCCTTGGCTGTGTCCCGAAATCATGCGTGGTTGCACAACTTTCAGGTGGGTCTGTCGGTCAAGTTCCTTTAATAGGGGATCCTCATCTGTTGAATTATCTAGTATATATTTATCTAAAGCGTTCATATTGAGTTATTTAAATAAAAGTGTTGACATCTGGTCATTAAAAATCTCGTTTGCCACATCGGCTACCTCCTCAGCCGTTATAGACATTATCTTTTCGTTTATGGCTTCCATAGAATCTACTCTATTGAAAATCATGTAGCTACGTGCAGCACTAAACATATACGACTCACGGCTTTCCATACCTATAATAATCTGGGCAAGGTATTGTTTCTTGGCCATCGAAATCTTGCGCGCGCTGAGTCTGCCATTCTTAATGTTGTTGAGTTCGGCATTGATAATCTCAAGGCAACGTTCGGCGTTAGAGTGCTCGCAGCTAAAGTAGGTTGTGAAGAATCCCGTGTCAGAATAGGGCGTATAGTTGGACTCTATGCTGTATGTAAGTCCTTTTTTCTCGCGCACGGCTATGTTCAGAATGGAGTTGGCCAGCGGACCTCCTAGCATGTTGGTCAGCAGCCCTAGCGTCACTCGCTTAGGTTCATTAATATCATAAGCTCTGTTGCCTATTATGCAGTTGGTCTGGTAGCCATTCTTGTTCTTCGATATATTAAAAGGGGTGTAGATTCCAGTCTTCTCTCTTTCGAACGATCGATAAGATGCTTTAACATCCCCGAAATATGTATCGCATATAGTTATGAATCGCGCCTCAGAGATATTTCCTATTATCGAGAACACCATCTGGTCTGTGTTGTATGTGCGCTGCATAAAGGTTTCAATCTCGCTTCTGCCATACTTCATGAGCTTCTGCTTAGTACCCAAGATGTTGTGCCCTAGAGGCGAATCCTTAAACATAAGGTCCTCATAGTCGTCAAAAATCTGCTCCGAAGGACTATCCTTATACGAGTTTATCTCGTCAATAATAACCTGCACCTCCTGCTCTACAAGCTTCTGTGGAAATGTCGAGTTGAAGATAATATCACTCAGTAGCTCTACTGCTCGTGGAGTGTCTTTCTTTAGAGTTGTAGTATGTATAACGGTCTCTTCTTTAGAGGTATAGGCATTCAGCTCACCACCAAGACTTTCTAGTCGCGAGTTAATCTGAAAGGCCTTACGTTTTTTTGTACCTTTAAATATAGAGTGCTCTATAAGGTGCGCAATGCCAAATTGATTTTTAAGCTCATCCCTACTTCCAGTATTGATGGTCATGGCACAATGGCACACTTGAGAGCGGACCTGCCTATGAATACAGCGTATTCCATTTTGCAGGGTGTATGTATTAAATTCCATTTTCTGCTAAAAATTTTCCTGTCCAGCTATCCTTGACATTAACTAGCTCGCTAGGTGTCGTTGCTGCCACCATATTACCGCCCATTGTTCCTGCCTCTGGTCCAAGGTCGATAACCCAGTCGCTAGCAGCAATAACCGATAGGTTGTGCTCCACAACGATTATCGTATGTCCCTTGGCTATCAAAGCATTAAAGGCACTTAGCAATTTGTTTATATCGTGGAAGTGGAGACCTGTCGTAGGCTCATCAAAGATAAACATAATCTTCTCTGAGGAGTTCTCTCTAAGCAGGAAGTAAGCTAGCTTAATGCGCTGACTCTCACCGCCTGAGAGTGTCGACGAACTTTGACCAAGACGTATGTATCCCAGTCCGACATCTTGCAGAACGCGTAGCTTGTCTGCAATTTTCTTCGTTGTGCTGCTGCTCTCAAAAAACTTGCAGGCATCATCGACGGTCATATTGAGAATATCGAAGATGTTGTTATCCTTGTACTTAACCTCTAGTACCTCGTCCTTGAATCGCTGTCCCTTACATTCCTCGCATACCAGCTCTACATCTGCCATAAACTGCATCTGTATTTTTATGACACCCTCGCCCTGACAGTGCTCACATCGTCCACCGACCGAGTTAAACGAAAAATGAGATGGCGTCATATTGTTGTGCTTGGCATAGGGCTGCTCTGAGAACAACTTACGGATATCATCATAGGCTTTGATGTAGGTCACAGGGTTCGATCTCGACGACTTACCTATCGGATTTTGGTCTATCATTTCGATAGCTGTAAGCCGCTTCCAGTCGCCACCCATGCTCTCAAAGCTACCTGGCTTGACTCCTGTTTCATATAGTTCGCGTCTTATTGCGGGATAGAGTATGTCCTTTACAAGTGATGATTTGCCGCTGCCGCTAACGCCTGTTATGCAGGTCATAACATCCAGAGGAAAGCGCACGTCAATGCCCTTTAGGTTGTTTTCGCGTGCTCCACAGATTTCGATATAGCTATTCCATTTGCGTGGAGTGTGCTTAGGTGCTACCTCAAGTTCACCACGTAGGTATTTGGTTGTTAGTGTGTTGGCTGTTTTAATCATGTTGTCAAAGGTGCCATTATACACCACTTGACCTCCGTTGTACCCTGCCTCTGGACCTATGTCTATCACCCAGTCGGCAGCCCTTATTATCTCCTCCTCGTGCTCAACAACGATAATCGTATTGCCTAAATCGCGTAGCTTTTTCAGCACCGAAATCAATCTGTTTGTGTCGCGTGGGTGTAGTCCTATACTAGGTTCGTCGAGTATATACATCGAACCTATAAGGTTGCTAGATAGTGATGTGGCAAGGTTTATACGTTGGCTCTCACCACCCGAGAGTGTCGAAGAAAGCCTATCTATCGTAAGGTAGTCCAAGCCCACCTCGCTCAAATACTCTAGGCGCATAACTATCTCCTTGATAAGCCTTTTGGCTATTATAGCCTCATGCTCAGCAAGTTCTATATTGTCAAAAAAGTGTTTTAACTCTTTGACAGTCATCGTCGTAAGTTCGGATATGTTCTTGCCCATGACCTTCACATACAGTGACTGCTTGCGTAGTCGCGCACCATCACATTCATAACAGATGGTCTTGCCCGTGTAGCGAGCCAACATTATCCTATATTGTATCTTGTATCTTTCCTTCTCGACAAAAGCGAAGAAGTCGTTCAGTCCATTAAAATGTGCACAGCCCTTCCATAGCATGTCTTTCTCCTTCTTGCTCAAATCAAAGTAAGGCTTGTGTATAGGAAAGTTCGACAACATAGCAGTATTTATAACGCGCTCTTTCCACACGCGCATGGATTCGCCCCTCCAACAAGCAATGGCATCACTATATAGAGATTTGCTTTTGTCTGGCACCACCAAGTCCTCGTCTATGCCCACGGTTTTGCCCGTGCCCTTGCATATAGGGCAGGCTCCGATAGGATTATTAAAGCTGAATGAATGTTCGCTTGGGTGCTCAAAGAGCATGCCGTCTAGCTCAAAGCGTGAGTTGAACTCTCTAGGTTCTGCTACCTCCGTTCTTTTATCTTGGAAGATAATGCACTCACCATCACCCAGTGTAAAGGCTTGGTTTACAGAATCTCCCATTCTGGAGCGCATATCTTCGCTATGCTCAACCTTGATTCTATCAATAACGATAAATATGCTGGATGCACTGGCATCTGGGGCTATCGTAGCAATAAGCTCATCTATTAGATACACCTTATTGTCGAAAACGACCCTCTGTGTACCCTCGCCCATAAGCAGGCTGAGTTTATCTATAACGCCTTGCCTTTCGTGTAGCTTCATTGGTGCACATACCAGTACCCTATCTCCATCGCTCATGGACATCATATAGTCTACAACATCGCTGCTAGTGTGGCACATAACCTGATTGCCCGATATTGGAGAGTAGGTTCTACCTATACGGGCATACATAAGCTTCAGATAGTCGTATATCTCTGTCGATGTGCCAACGGTAGAATGAGGGTTGCGGCTGCTGACCTTCTGCTCTATGGCTATGGCTGGGGCGATGCCGCTAATCAAATCGACATCAGGCTTTGCAACGCGTCCCAAGAATTGGCGCGCATAAGCAGAGAGGCTCTCAACATAGCGTCGACGCCCCTCTGCAAATATAGTGTCAAATGCGAGTGTCGACTTCCCCGAACCTGATAACCCTGTTACCACAACAAGCTTGTTATGTGGTATGTCGAGGTCTATGTTCTTTAGGTTGTGAACGCGAGCACCTTTTATATGTATGTATTGTTGTTTTTCGGGCAAGCCCATAGTTACTTTATAATTTTAATCTCACTTTGTGTTGTGACCTTCTCACAATAATGACAACGTAGCGTTATCGTGTTTTGGTCCTTAATAACATTAAACGCAGTTTTTACAGGTTCATTATTTGTTATACACATAGGATTAGCACATTTAACGGATCCTTGGATACGGTCAGGAACAGTCACAGGGCGTTTCTCGACAACCTCATAGTTTTTGATGATGTTG
Source organism: Rikenellaceae bacterium (assembly GCA_044433305.1). Lineage (GTDB taxonomy): Bacteria > Bacteroidota > Bacteroidia > Bacteroidales > Rikenellaceae > JAWXTS01. The sequence goes on from JAWXTS010000070.1 coordinate 4,659, forward strand.
ACTACGGCCTCTGGAGCAAGTATGGCTATACGGTTTATTTCCTCAGCCTCGCAGTAGCGGCTGCTGATTTTGATAATGGCCTTAGTGCCCATGCGCTTACTCTTTAGGTTGGTTCCAAAGGTCATGCGATTCTGTGTGTCGTTCTCGATACCTAGTATATCTATAATCTTAAAAAGACAATCTGCTGGTATGTGGTCTATTACGGTGCCATTTTCTATGGCATGCACTGCTAATTGTTCGCCCATTGTATTAATTTTTAACTATTTAACAACTCCAAGAAGATAACTTATGATGGCCATACGTGTGTACATACCGTTTTCGGTTTGCTGAAAATAGTAGGCCTTAGGACTGCTGTCCACATCGGTAGAAATCTCGTTTACGCGTGGCAGTGGATGCAATATTTTCATATTGTCCTTTGTGCCCTCAAGCATATCTGCCGTAAGCACATAAACATTCTTCACACGCTCATACTCCATAGGATCTGAGAAACGCTCACGCTGAACACGTGTCATATAAACTATGTCGGCATCTTTGATGCTCTGGTCGATTTGTGTTTTCTCTATATAGTCAAGACCCTTGCTGCGTAGATGTTGTTTATACTCCTCTGGCATTGCAAGCTCTGGCGGTGCCACAAAGGTGAATTTTGTATCAAACAAAGATAGTGCTTCAAGCAGCGAGTGTACGGTGCGACCATACTTCAAATCGCCTATCATCATAATATTGATTCCATCAAGTGAGCCTTGTGTTTTTTTGATAGAATACATATCTAGAAGTGTTTGGCTTGGGTGTTGGTTAGCTCCATCGCCTGCATTGACCACAGGGACTCTCGACACCTCGCTAGCATAGCGTGCGGCACCCTCAAGGCTGTGGCGCATGACTATCATATCGCAGTAGTTAGACACGGTGCGTATAGTGTCGTTTAGGGTTTCGCCCTTAGAAACACTGGTGTTGTCGGTGCCAGAGAAACCTATCACACGTCCTCCAAGGTGGTTGATTGCGCTCTCAAAGCTCAATCGTGTGCGGGTTGATGGCTCGAAGAATAGCGATGCTATAACTTTGCCTGCCAATACTTGTTGGTTTGGGTTTGCCTCAAACTGAGCTGCCAGCTCTGTAATTTTAATCATCTCCTCCTTTGTGAAGTCGGTAATCGATACAAGGCTATTTTTGTCCATAGGTCAATATTATTAGGTTTATTTATATCCTTTATTCTCAAATGTTAGAGCGTCTATTTTCGATAGCTTGCCCTCTAGTTGCTCGCTCTTGCTACGCCTTATGCGCAGTTTCATGGTGCATAGGTTGTCGTAGGTCTGCTCGTCAATCTTTGGCTGAAGGTCCTTTACAACCTTCATCACGTCGTTCATCACAATGTAGTCGAAGGTTAGCTCCAAGCAGGCATCAATAGTTCTTTCCTCTATCTTGGCTACTTCGAGCACTGCCGCTGTCGATTCCTTGTATGCTGTTACTAGTCCCCCCACTCCAAGCTTAGTGCCTCCAAAGTACCTGATTACAACAACCAGCACATTGGTTATATTGCTTGATAGTAGCTGACCTAGTATTGGACGACCTGCAGTTCCCGATGGTTCGCCATCGTCATTGGCTCTAAAAGCCTCACCAAACCATCCTAGGCGATAGGCATAGCAGTGGTGGGTGGCATCATAGTAGCTTTTGCGCAGCCCATCCAGTATTTCTTTCACCTGCTCCTCGTTCTCAACATGATAGGCATAAGTTAAAAACTTACTGCTTTTTTCTTTATATATTGCTTGGGCAGGTTCTTCTATTGTTAAATAGCTGTCCTCCATTGCACTACTCTATACCTTTAAATAGTCTGCTCCAGCGTACCTTGCTTGGAAACGACTTGTTCTTGTCTAGCGACAGCCACTTGAATGATGCGCGACCAACAACATGGTCCTCAGGCACAAAGCCCCAGAAGCGCGAATCTAGCGAGTTGTGTCTATTGTCACCCATCATAAAGTAGTAGTCCATCTTGAATGTATAGCTGTCTGCCTTTTCCCCATTTATGTATATCACCCCGTCTTTAACTTCTAGCTCGTTGCCCTCATAAGTCTCTATAATACGTTGGTATAGAGGTAGTGTCTGCATATTAATATCAACGGTACTACCCTTTTGTGGAACCCACAGTGGCCCGAAGTTGTCTTCTGTCCAAGGATAAAGAGAGCTGTTTGGGAAAACATTAAGCGACACCTCAGTCGACTCATAACGCTTCACCTCTACCACGTTAGGCAGAGCCGCTATGGCGTTGTAGTTCGCATCATTCAGTGGCATGATATAGGTGCCACTATTCTGGTTATAGCTTATCTCGTCTTGTGAGATTCCTAGTTCCTCTAGCATTATAGGTGAAAGCGAGGAGCCTTGTGTTTCAACAAAATATACGTATTGGCGACCAGGTATGTCTATCTGTTTCTGGTCATTGATATATACTTCGGTATGTCGTACTTCTATCACATCACCCGATACGGCAACCGCACGTTTGATGTAGTTTTCTCTTTTATCCACTGGGCGGGCTACAATCTCTGAGCGTGACCATAGCTGCTGGCGGCCTTCCTCCTCACCGTAGTGCAACTGGTAGTCACGTAGCAGGTCATAGTAGTTGGCTGCTTGATTGGCCATTGCCACGGTGTCTCCTGCGGGGAAGTTGAATACAACAACATCGTTACGCTCTAGGCTATCAGGGCCCCATAGTCTGTGGTATGGCTTCTTGATCCACTCAACGAAAGACTTCTTGTCTGTCGAGAAGGGCATTGTATGGTGTACAAATGGAAAAGACAGCGGTGTGTTAGGCATCTTAGGTCCGTATGCCATCTTACTAACACACAGATAGTCGCCAACAAGCAGCGAGCCCTCCATAGAAGATGTTGGTATCACATACATCTCGAAGAAGAATACTCTAATTAGTGATGCCACTACCGTTGCAAAAGCTATCGCCTCGACCCACTCAGAGCTTTTTCTGTATAGCGAGCTACGATTCTTTTGTTCTTTGTGCTTGCTCCATACTAGCTTGTGCATTTTCTTGGATATGTAGATGTCGTATATGACTACTAGCCCTAGCAAAGCCCATAGGCTGCCAACCCATACTACAAACCACAGAAGGTATATTATTGCTACAACAGAAAACTTGAACCATCTGTTCTTCAGCAAGCTTTTGATTTTATTATTCATCTTTATTTTATTATAAACCTAGTAGGTCATTCATAGAATATATGCCCTTCTTATCTTTCAAAAATTCGGCAGCCAAAACTGCTCCCATAGCAAATCCACTTCGGCTCTTGGCGTTATGGCTTATGGTTATGGTGTCGGCCTCAGACTCGTAAGTCACGGTGTGTATACCCGGAACAACGCTACGGCGTATAGCTGCTATCTCTAGTTCGTTTGGCTCGGTTGTGGTGCCACAATACCATTTCTCCTTGCGCTCTAGATTGTCTACTATACCCTCAGCAAGCGTTATGGCTGTTCCGCTCGGAGCATCTTTTTTCATCGTGTGGTGCACTTCCTCTAGGGTCACGTCATATTCATTGAATCTATCCATAAGCTCAGCTAGCCTACGATTGATATTGAAGAGGATGTTCACTCCCACGCTAAAGTTTGAGGCATAGAAGAATCCGCCCTCTAGCTTGTTGCACAGGCTTTCAATCTGGTTGTATCTATCGAGCCATGCAGTGGTGCCACATACAATGGGTGTGCCTGACTCAAGGCATCGAGTAATATTATCAAAGGCGGCATCTGGTGTCGAGAACTCT